>NZ_JAEPRP010000109.1:0-23937 GCF_016652895.1 Ensifer sp. SSB1 | reverse complement strand
GCGTCTTCCAGATCGCTGGTATCTGGGCTTCCGACCCGAACGCTTACTGGGCTGAATCTGAGTGGACCGTTGCTGCTTCCTACCGTTGGAACGCAACCGACAAGCTCGCCATCACCCCCGGCGTTCAGTACTTCGGCAGCCTGCAGGACTCGTACACCAGCTTCGGCGGTGACGACATGTGGCGCGCTGGCGTAACGGTTGACTACAAGATCACCGAAGGCCTCGCGACCCGCGTGTCGGTTCAGTATGAAGATGCTGACAACAGCAACGATCAGGTATTCGGCTTCGTCCGTCTGCAGCGCGACTTCTAAGATCGTCTGACTTCGGTCAGAAGAGAGAAACCCGGCTTTCGAGCCGGGTTTTTTCGTTTGGAAGTATCCTGCCGTGCCGTGGCAGCCTGCGGCCGACTATTTGCCGGGGCCTGTGCTTGCTGAAGCTAATGTCCGTTGATGCGCTTGCCGTGGCGGTGATCGGCGGGCTCGGCACTAGCGCCCTAGTGCGAAGCCCGAGAGGAAGGAAGCAATTGCCTGTCGAGGGCCGTCGAGATGCAAAAGCGGTGCGTGGCCCTGACCGAGCGCGGTGAACTCCGCCATGTCAGGATGTCGACTGCTCATTTCCTGCAACGTTGCTTCCGACAGAACCCGGGAATACTGGCCTCGGATGCCTAAAAGCGGCATTCGAGAGAGGGCATCGAATTGCGGCCAAAGGGTGGGTAGCGGCGTTTCAGCTGTGAGACCCAGCAGTTGGTGGGCGATGGCTGGATCAAAGTCAGGCACGGCAGCGCCGTCCTCATCGCGATAGATCGCCGTTGCCATCTGCAGCCATTCGCGGTCGCTGAGAATCGGAAAATCGGCTCCGTGCAGGTTCTTCAGATACCGGGGTGCTGTCCCCCAGCTTATCGCGCCGCTCGGCTCCCTGTTGAGATAGTCGCGAATGGCCAGCAGGCCCTCGATTTCGATGACTGGTCCAATGTCATTCAGCACCGTGCCTGCGATAAGGTCAGGCGCGACGCTGACGAGGTGGTGCAGGATCAGCCCTCCGCGGGACGTGCCGATGAAAACTGCGCGATCGATCTCCAGATGGGCGCAAGCCGTGATGATGTCGTTCGTTTCGGTCGCGATCGAGTAGTGGCTCTTGTCGGCGTCTCGTGCCGAACCGCCGCGACCGCGATAGTCGAACGAAAAGACGGTGTGTCCGCCCCCGGACGGTGACGCGAGCAAGATCGCGAGCTCGTGAAAGTCACGGCTGTTGCGCGTGAGGCCCGGCAGGCAGATGACCGGGAGCGTCGTTGTGGGGCGGGCGGGGCCATAGCTCCGGGCGTAGAGCTGCAAGCCATCTGTTGCGGGGAAGCGATGTTCCCGAAACCCGTCTTCTTTCATTGCCAGTCTCCACCCCGATATCGGTGGAATGGTAGCTTCTCGAAGAGAAAGGGCAAGGCATACACTTGGTGGGGTGAGCCTGTGCGTTCGCTTGCGACCGACGCACTAGCGAACGCATGGGCTAAAAGGGGCGAACTGGCTTCACAGCGAAAGCGGTCATCTGCCCATCAATAAGGTGAACTGCACTGACGCCGCGGACCGCCATAAGGCTGATACGAGTTGTCCCAGGCGCGATAAGAACGATAGCGGGCGTAGCACCAGCGCGTATGCGCGTCACCGCTGACTGCTCGCGGCCCATTGTAGTACCGCGGCTGGTTTATCAGGCCGCCTACGATCGCGCCGGCCGCAAGTCCACCGATGAAAGCGCCAGCGTCATTGTTGTGGTGGTGGCGGTATCGGTCGCGATAGTAGCCATCCCGGTAATAGCCGTCCCGATAGTATCCGTGTCGATCGCGATAATCGCGATCACGATAGCTGTCACGTCGGCCCTGAAGTTCGCAATAGGGGACGGCGCAACTGGAACGGTTCTTGCGATCTTCGCCGCGCTCGTTTTGGAACTGAGCCTTCTGGACGTCACTCGTTCGCGACATCTGCGGAGCGATCGGGAATGCTCCGGCAGCCGGAATACTGCTCATTGCCGTCGCCAAAGACAGGGCGATCATAGGTAAGGTCTTCATTGTGTTCACCATTTCCTTCAGGAAAGATCGAACTTTCAGAAGGGAAATGGCTTGGGCCGCGTTTTGTGCCGCCCGCTGTCATCACGATTATTTGAACGGCCCGGGTCGCGCCGACTATTGGCGCCCCATCCTCAGATCCTCGACGATGTCGGCCTTCTGCCCGAGCCTCGACTTGTAAACCTGATAGTTTTCCATGACCCGCTGCACATAATTGCGGGTCTCCTGGAATGGAATGCGCTCGATCCAGTCGACGACTTCGTCGATCGGCTTGCCGCGTGGGTCGCCATAGCGGCCAAGCCACTCCGGTACACGGCGCGGCCCGGCGTTATAGGCAATGAAGGTCAGGATATAGGAGCCGCCGAAGCTGCTGATCTGTTCGCCGAGGTAATGGGCGCCGAGCGTGGCGTTGTACCCCGCATCGCTGGTCAGCCGATCCTGCGAATAGGCAAGGCCATAGCGACTGGCGACGCCCTTGGCGGTGCCCGGCATCAATTGCAGCAGGCCGCGGGCATTGGCGGTGGAGATGGCTGCGGGATTGAAGGCGCTTTCCTGCCGCGCGATCGCATAGGCAAGCGCCTTGCCGGAACCGTCGATATTGGCGCTCGAAGGGATCACGCCGACGGGAAAGGCGAGGGCAGCGACATCGATGCCGCGTCCGAATGCAATCTTGCCGATCTGGAGCGAGAGCTGGTGGTTTCCGGCCTTCTCCGCGCGCGCCGAAAGCAGGGCGAGCTCGCCGGGACTGGTCAGCTCCTCGGCAAGCGCACGGTAGATGCTGTCGGCGCGCCAGGCGTGGCCGGCGCTTTCAAGGCGGGAGATCGCGCGCACCGCCTCACGGTTCTCGAACTGTGCCCGGTCGTTCGCCGATGGGGCAGGGTAGGCGACGTTCAACGTCTTGCGGCCAAGCCGGGCGGCTGCGAGTTGCCCATAGAAGGTTCCGGGGTAACGGGCGGCATTGGCGAAATACTCGCTGGCATCGCCCGGTCCGCCGGCCTCGGCCGAACGGCCCAGCCAATACCAGGCGCGAGAGGCGGAAAGCGGACGGTTTGAAACGTCGAGGATGCGGCGGAAGTGGCGCGCTGCGATCGCCGGATCTTCCATGCCACGCAATGCGTACCAGCCAGCGTGGAATTCGGCATCGACAACATCGGTCGCCTCCGTTGCCAGATGGCTGGCCGCGATCCGGTAGGCGCCCTTGAAGTCGCCCGCGTCAAGCAGGCCTCGGCTGACAACACGCTGCTCGACCCACCATTCGCCAGGATTGACGAGCACCCCTCTGTCCTTCGGCATACGGGCAAGCAGCTTGGCCGCCTCCTCGTATTTTTTCTGCTTTCGCAAGGATTCGATCTGAATGAACAGGTAGGCCGGGTCCTTGCGCCAGGAGGGATCGACCGCCGCGATCAGCGCATCGGCCTTGTCGTTGCCCCGATTGACCGCTGCCCAGGCACGATAGAGTGACTGTGCCTTGCCGAGATCACCAAAGCGCTCGGCCTGTTCGACGCGGTTGCGGTAAAGGAGCATGGCCATGCGCCGCTGATGATCGGCTGGCGTCAGCAGACCAGAGAACTCAGCCAGGATCAGGCTCTCCATATCCTTGTCGAGCGCATCCCGTTGCCAGATGCCGCGCAAGCGTTTCGCGGCTGCTTCTGTTTGTCCCTGGGCGACAAGCGCGCGCGCCAGAATGAGGGTTCCTTCGGTCGTCTCAGGCTGTGTGTTGCCAAAGGCGGCAAGGACATCGGCGGCCGGCGGATTTTCGCGAAAGAGGGCCCGCTCCGAATTGGCGCGCAGGGATTTCAAGCCGGGCCATCCCTGAAGTTCGCGCTGGGCGTCGGCGATCTCAAAGGAAGGAATGCCGCGCTGGCCGGAAACGGCAATCGCCCAGGTCAGGATGTGCCGGTCGAGCGCATCGCGGCTCATGGCATTGCGAACGGCAATCGCTGCCGCCGGCTGCCGGTTGGACAGAGCGTCGAGGCCCGTCTTCAGATCGCTGTTGATTGGGGCAACGATCGCCGGAATGGCATTGGTGGTCTCGTCGGCGGCAACTTGCGCAGCCTTCCCCGACATGTCGGGTTTGCGAGCCGGAACCGGTATTCGCTCCAGCGTTTCGGAACTGAACGCCGGCGATGTGAGCAACGCAGCGCCGATGATGGCGGCGACAGGCAGAAAGTTTGATCCGCGCATCAAGAGGCCGTGTTCCCCGTGTCTCACATTCATCTGCCGCCGGATTGCCTGAGACAAGACTAGCGGCCAATATTGATCATGGCAATCGCACCTTGCCGCCCCACGCCCAAGGCGGAGCGGGACCAATATGTGGGCTGAACGTCAAGCTTTTTGCACGAAAACCGGCGTGAAATGCCGTGTCACGACGCTTGCCGCAGCCTCCTCACATGATTATGGTGCGGCAGTTTTTTAACCGTCGATTACGGCCAAAGCATGAGTGCATTTTGCGTCTTTGCGCCGTCAGGAGTTGTGCATGTTCAAGGGTTCCATTCCCGCTCTCGTAACACCGTTCACCGCGACCGGCGCGGTGGATGCGGATGGTTTCGTCGCGCATGTGGAATGGCAGATAAAAGAGGGTAGCCATGGTCTCGTGCCGGTCGGCACCACCGGCGAGTCTCCGACCCTTTCCCATGAAGAGCACAAGAAGGTCGTTGAACTCTGCATCGAGGCCGCCGCCAAGCGTGTGCCTGTTATAGCAGGCGCCGGCTCCAACAATACGACAGAAGCGATCGAGCTTGCACAGCATGCCGAAAAGGCTGGTGCCGACGCGATCCTCGTTGTCACGCCTTACTACAACAAGCCGACGCAGAAGGGCCTCTTTGCGCATTTTGCCGCGATCGCCGAGAGCGTGAAACTGCCGATCGTCATCTACAACATTCCCGGCCGTTCGGTCGTGGATATGAGCGTCGAGACTATGGCTACGCTTGCCAAGGCCTATTCGAACATCATCGGTGTCAAGGATGCGACCGGCAAGATCGAGCGCGTCTCCGAACAGCGCATGGCCTGCGGTCCGGAATTCGTCCAGCTTTCGGGCGAAGACGCAACTGCGCTCGGCTTCAACGCCCATGGCGGCGTCGGCTGCATTTCCGTAACGGCCAATGTGGCTCCGCGGCTTTGCGCCGAATTCCAGGAGGCAACGCTTGCCGGTGAGTTCGCCAAGGCGCTCGATTACCAGGACAAGCTGATGCCGCTGCACAAAGCGATTTTCATGGAGCCCGGTGTTTGCGGCGCGAAGTATGCGCTGAACCGCCTCGGCCGGATGAGCCGCGCCGTGCGCTCGCCGCTGCTGTCGACGCTCGAGCCGGCAACCGAAGCGGCGATCGATGCGGCGCTGAGGCATGCAGGATTGATGAACTGATGGCACCCAAGGGAAGCCAGCGCACGGTCAACAAGGTTGTGGCGGAAAACCGGAAGGCCCGCTTCAACTACGAGATCGTCGATACCTACGAGGCCGGTCTGGTTTTGACCGGCACCGAGGTCAAGTCGCTGCGCGAAGGCAAGGCCAACATTGCTGAGTCCTATGCGACGGACGAAGGCGGAGAGATCTGGCTGATCAATTCCTATCTGCCGGAATATCTGCAGGCGAACCGCTTCAACCATGAAACGCGGCGTCGGCGGAAGCTGCTTCTGTCGAAGCGCGAAGTCAATCGCCTGCAGGGTGCGGTCAACCGCGAAGGCATGTCGCTGATCCCGCTGCGCATCTATTTCAACGAGCGCGGCCGTGCCAAGCTCGAGCTGGCGCTCGGCAAGGGCAAGAAACTGCACGACAAGCGCGAGAGCGCGAAAGAGCGTGATTGGAACCGGCAGAAAAGCCGCCTGCTGAAGGATCGCGGCTAAGCGATCCTTGGTGCGCGAAGACGGCTTGCATTAATTCCAACGAAAACGGCGGGCGATCTAGGAAGATGTGCGGCTGGCTGCGTGTCATTCGCTGCCACCGCATGCCCAGAGCCTTCAATTGTTCTTTTGATTTACGATACGCACCGACGCCTTGAAACGGCAGTTCCTGCGATCGTCGCGCATCAGATCTCGACGGGGTCCGCCACCGGCTCGGGGGTGTGGCGCGGCGTGCGTTCGGAAGGCTCGCGACCGATCTCTGCCCGCAGGGTGGCGAGATCGATGAAGTGATCCGCCTGGCGACGCAGGTCGTCGGCGATCATTGGCGGCTGGGTCGACATCGTCGAGACAACGGAAACCTTGCGGCCGCGGCGCTGCAGGGCTTCGACGAGCGTTGTGAAATCGCCATCACCGGAAAAGATGACGAGGTGATCGACCGTTTCAGACTGTTCCATGGCATCAATCGCGAGTTCGATGTCCATATTGCCCTTGATCTTGCGGCGACCAAGTGAGTCGGTGAATTCCTTGGCCGGCTTCGTCACGACCTTGTAACCGTTGTAGTCTAGCCAATCGATCAGCGGGCGGATCGAAGAATATTCCTGATCTTCGATGAGTGCGGTGTAGTAGTAGGCGCGCAGCAGATAGCCGCGTTTTTGAAATGCTTTCAGGAGTTTGCGATAGTCGATGTCGAAGCCGAGACTCTTCGATGCCGCGTAGAGATTTGCGCCGTCGATAAAAAGTGCGATCTTTTCGCGGGGATCAAACATCGTCTTTCCTTTTCAATGCCGGCGCATCCAGTGCCCGCTGCCGGCCGATACGCAAAAATAAGTCGTTTACATTAATAATTGCTGATATTGCAAATAATGTAGGCTAGGCATTGCATTATTCCAGCAGAGCGCTCGCGAATATAGCTAGTTTTAGCAGTTGCTATAGATAGTCCACATCCGTGGAATGCCTTTTCTACCAGGCGTTTTGGCGTCGCGGTCTGCGATGCAACCAGGTGTTTGTGAGTAAGGTTTTCCAGCCCATTAGGATCGCATTTTATCACGAAGTGTGACGTTACGTGAGCGTCCCTCGAAGGAAAAACTTGAACTTGTCTTGTTTTGATTGTATCCGGGCGGCTAATTCCAGAAATCGGAGCCGACGAGGCCGTCGCTAGACGGCTGTTCCGGTTTCGTGTCGTCAATCCGTGCAGCGGCAATGCCGCCGCGCTTCGAGCCCAAAAGGACAGGCAATGGCCCGCGTCACCGTCGAAGATTGCATCGACAAGGTCGATAACCGTTTCGAACTCGTTCTGCTTGCCAGCCACCGCGCGCGCCTGATCTCCCAGGGTGCCGCCATCACCATCGACCGCGACAACGACAAGAACCCGGTCGTAGCGCTTCGCGAGATCGCCGATGAGACCCTTTCTCCCGGCGACCTCAAGGAAGATCTGATCCACTCGCTGCAGAAGCACGTCGAGGTGGACGAGCCCGAGCCGGATCCGGCTTCGCTGCTGCAGTCGGAAACGGAAACCACGTTTACCGAAGTTGCCGAGGACGAAGACCAGCCGGAAGCGATCACTTTCGACCGCATGTCGGAAGAGGAGCTGCTGGCCGGCATCGAAGGTCTTGTGCCGCCGGAAAAGAGCGACGACTACTGAGATCTTTCGCGGAACGCCCGTTCCTGCGTGTTTTCAAAGCAGTGCGCCACTCGTATGATTGGCGCACTTTTTTATTGATTTCTTCTAGAGTGGGATGAGGAAATGTGTGTGCGGTCGTCCGCCCGCATCCCGCTCTAACTTATGAGAAAATCATCCTGATCTAGAGGACCGCCAGCGAATGATGCGCCAATACGAGCTCGTTGAGCGCGTGCAAAAATACAAGCCCGACGTCAATGAAGCCTTGCTCAACAAGGCTTACGTCTATGCGATGCAAAAGCATGGCCAGCAGAAGCGGGCAAGCGGCGATCCCTATATCTCTCATCCGCTTGAAGTGGCGGCGATCCTGACGGAAATGCGGCTCGACGAGTCGACGATTGCGGTCGCACTTCTTCACGACACGATCGAAGACACGACGGCGACCCGCCAGGAGATTGATGACCTCTTCGGCGAGGACATCGGTGCGCTTGTCGAGGGACTGACGAAGATCAAGAAGCTCGATCTCGTTACCAAGAAGGCCAAGCAGGCCGAAAACCTGCGCAAACTGCTGCTGGCGATCTCGGACGACGTGCGCGTGTTGCTGGTCAAGCTTGCTGACCGGCTGCACAATATGCGCACGCTCGATCACATGTCGGCGGAGAAACGAGCCCGCATCTCCGAGGAGACGATGGATATCTATGCGCCGCTCGCCGGCCGCATGGGTATGCAGGACATGCGCGAGGAGCTCGAAAACCTCTCGTTCCGCCACATCAATCCGGAAGCTTTCGAGACCGTCACCCGGCGGCTGGAAGAGCTTTCGCAGCGCAACGAAGGTTTGATCAAGAAGATCGAAGACGAATTGCGGGAGTTGCTTCAGGCGGAAGGCCTGAAGGCTGCACAGGTCAAAGGCCGGCAAAAGAAACCCTATTCCGTCTTCCGCAAGATGCAGTCGAAGTCGCTGTCCTTCGAGCAGCTTTCCGACGTCTGGGGTTTCCGTATCATCGTCGACGACATCCCGTCCTGCTATCGGGCGCTCGGTATCGTACATACCCGCTGGCGGGTCGTCCCCGGTCGCTTCAAGGACTACATCTCGACGCCGAAGCAGAATGACTATCAGTCGATCCACACGACGATCGTCGGCCCCTCGCGTCAGCGCATCGAGCTGCAGATTCGCACACGGCGCATGAACGACATCGCCGAATACGGTATCGCGGCCCATTCGCTCTACAAGGACGGGGAGGGGAACTCGACGGATCCGGCCTTGTCGCCGACCTCGAACGCTTATTCCTGGCTGCGGCGTACGATCGAATCCCTGGCCGAGGGAGATAACCCCGAAGAGTTCCTCGAGCACACCAAGCTCGAACTGTTCCAGGATCAGGTGTTCTGCTTCACGCCCAAGGGACAGTTGATCGCGCTGCCGCGCGGCGCGACGCCGATCGACTTTGCCTATGCCGTGCACACCAATATTGGCGACACCTGCGTCGGCGCGAAGATCAATGGCCGCATCATGCCGTTGGTCACGCGCCTCAACAACGGCGACGAGGTGGAGATCATCCGCTCCGGCATCCAGGTGCCGCCGCCGGCTTGGGAAGAGATTGTCGTTACCGGCAAGGCGCGCTCTGCCATCCGCCGCGCGACGCGTGCCGCCATTCGCAAGCAATATGCCGGCCTCGGCTATCGCATTCTGGAACGCACTTTCGAGCGTGCCGGCAAGTCGTTTTCGCGCGAAGCGCTGAAGCCGGCCCTGCATCGTCTCGGTCAGAAGGAAGTCGAGGACGCCATCGCTGCGGTCGGTCGCGGCGAGCTCTCGTCGCTCGATGTGCTGCGCGCCGTCTTCCCGGACCATCAGGATGAGCGCGTGACGGTGAAGCCCAGTGCCGACGATGGCTGGTTCAACATGCGCAGCGCCGCCGGCATGGTGTTCAAGCTGCCGGGTCGTGGCAAGGACGCGAACGGAGTAGCACAGGTCGAAGGGCCGGAAGCGCTTCCGATCCGCGGCCTCTCCGGCAATGCCGAGGTGCACTTCAGTCCTGCCGGCGCCATTCCCGGCGATCGTATCGTCGGCATCATGGAGAAGGACAAGGGCATCACGATCTATCCGATCCAGTCGCCGATCCTGCAGAAGTTCGACGACGAACCGGAGCGCTGGATCGACGTGCGCTGGGATCTGGACGAAGCCAACAGCAGCCGCTTCATCGCTCGGATTGCAATCAGTGCTCTGAACGAGCCCGGAACGCTGGCGGAAGTGGCCCAGGCGATCGCGACCAGCGACGTCAATATTCGCTCGCTGTCGATGGGACGCGTGGCTGCCGACTTCAGCGAGCTCCAGTTCGATCTCGAGGTCTGGGATCTACGTCAGCTCAACCACCTGATCACGCAGCTCAAGGAGCTTCCGAGCGTGTCCATGGTGAAGCGTCTCTTCGAATAGGCCGAACAGCGCGGCGGCCTACAGGGCTGTCGTGCCCATTGGTGGGGCTGTTCTGAATGCGGCTGCCTCAAAAACAGGCAGCGGATGCATGGCAAAGTGGCAAGGCATGCTGTCGCTGCATGGCTGCCGCCTTTTCCTGGAGCTGGTGGAAAAGCGACCTCTAAACTATCTTCTGTGTCGGGAGGTAAACAAAGAGGTTTGCCATGTTCAGTCAGTTGAAGAAGATCACCCGCGCATTGCGCGTCCCCACTCAGGAAGAGCGCGAGCTCGCCTATCTCAATAGCTCGGTCGATCGTATCGATCTCGAATACCGTCAGCGCCAGATCGATCGCGGCCTGTTCCGCAACTACTAAGTCGATCGCGTCCCGTCTCAGGGCGGGATGCTGAAGCCATGCGTTCGGTGAATGGCTCGCCTGCGACATATGCGCGGCGCGCCAGCGGGTTGCAAGCAGAAGGTATGACGCCTATCTTGCGGCCAGCAAACAGGCGGACGCGCCGTCTTGTGCCGATTGACGGCTCCAAGATGCGGTCATGACGGCAGAATGTTATTCAGACGTAGAAAACCGGTCACGATTTCCGAAAGGCTCCGCGCGCTCCTTTGGCCGCGCAAGGGCTTTCGGCGTGGCCCGCGCTACATCGCCTTGAGGATTTTGCGTCTCTCATCGACGCCGCATTCGATTGCTATCGGGGTGGCTGCGGGTGCGGCATCGTCGTTCACGCCGTTTTTCGGCCTGCACATCATCATAGCCGTTGCCCTGGCCTTCGTCTTCTCGGGCAACCTGGTTGCCGCGGCGATCACCACCGCGCTTGCCAACCCGGTGACGATCCCGATGATCCTGACGGCCTCCTATGAACTCGGCATTGCCATCCTGGGCGTGGAGAGTGCTCACGCCGCCAGCAGCGCGGAAGTCATGCGCATGGTCGAGCGCCTTGACCTTTCGGCCCTTTGGGGACCTGTGTTCAAGCCGATGCTCATCGGCTCCCTGCCGCTGGCCGCTGCCGGCGCGTTGATTTCCTATCTCGTGGCTTTCCAGGCGGCTCGCCTCTTCCAGAAGCGACGCCGGGCGCGCACCAAAGACTTCGGATCCTCCTCATGATTATTGGCATAGGCAGCGACCTGATCGATATCAGGCGGATCGAAAACTCGCTTTCTCGCTTCGGCGAGCGCTTCGTGCAGCGTTGTTTCACCGATGTAGAGATCGCCAAGTCCGAAGGCCGGAAAAACAGGGCCGCGTCCTACGCCAAGCGGTTTGCCGCCAAGGAAGCCTGTTCGAAGGCGCTCGGTACCGGTCTCGCGCAGGGCGTCTTCTGGAAAGACATGGGCGTCATCAATTTGCCCGGCGGCAAGCCGACAATGAACCTCACCGGTGGTGCGGCCGAGCGTCTGGCGCAGATGCTGCCGCCCCATCACCGGGCGGCCATTCACCTGACGATTACCGATGATTTTCCTCTGGCGCAGGCCTTCGTGATTATCGAAGCCCTGCCCGTTGCTCCGGTTGAGGGAACGGTTTAGAGCATTCCGCTGGAAAACCCGGTCTGCGGCGATTGAAGGGCAGGCAGTCTGCAGCATATGAGACCGGGTTCAACGCAGTTTGAATGTGGGATCAAAACTGCGGAAGAAAGTTGAGAGCAAGCCCCGGTGAGGGCGTTGCCATGATAAAGGAAGACATAAGCGTGGCAGAAAAGACAGAAGCGAAGCAGAGCGGTCTCTGGGAAAACGTGAAGGTCGTTATCCAGGCGTTGCTCCTGGCCGTGGTCATCCGTACGGTTCTCTTTCAGCCCTTCACCATTCCCTCGGGCTCGATGATGCCGACCCTGCTCGTTGGCGACTATATCTTCGTCAACAAGTTCGCCTACGGCTTCTCCAAGTATTCGCTGCCGCTTTCTCCCGACCTGTTCTCCGGCCGCATTTTCGCAAGCGAGCCGAAGCGTGGCGACATCGTCGTCTTCCGCTTCCCGCCGAACCCCGACATCGACTACATCAAGCGCCTCGTCGGCCTGCCGGGTGATCGTGTCCAGGTGCGCAACAGCATCCTCTACATCAACGACAAGCCGGTCGACCGCGCGCCGGACGGTGCGTTCCGTGCCGACGACCAGTACGATACCGGCGGCGACGTCCCGGTCTATCGCGAAACGATGGACAACGGTGTGTCCTACGACACGCTCGACCAGTTCCCGGATTCGCGCGGCGACAACACCCGCGAATTCATCGTGCCGGCCGGCCATTACTTCATGATGGGCGACAACCGCGACAATTCGGCTGACAGCCGCTTCGACGTCGGCTTCGTTCCGGCCGAAAACCTGGTCGGCCGCGCCAGCATGATCTTCTTCTCGCTTGGCAACGACACTTCGTTCCGCGAAATCTGGAAGTGGCCGGCGAACCTACGCTACGATCGTCTGTTCAAGGCGGTCGAATAATGAAGTCGCGGACGCTAAGCGCGGAGGATCGGGCAAAGCTCGAGACCGTGATTGGCTATCAGTTTGCTGAGAAGGAGCGCCTGGATCGGGCGCTCACCCATTCCAGCGCCCGTAGTGCCAAGGGCTCCAACTATCAGCGGCTGGAGTTCCTGGGCGACCGGGTTCTGGGGCTGTGCGTTGCCGAACTTCTGTTCCAGACCTTTCGCGACGCAAATGAAGGCGAACTGTCGGTAAGGCTGAACCAGCTCGTCAGCGCCGAAAGCTGCGCCAAGGTCGCAGATGACATGGAGTTGCACCAGTTCATCCGCACCGGCTCCGACGTCAAGAAGATTACCGGCAAGGCGATGATGAATGTGCGCGCCGATGTGGTAGAGTCGCTCATCGCCGCCATCTATCTCGATGGGGGCCTTGAGGCTGCGCGCGGCTTCGTGCTGCGCCACTGGAAGGATCGGGCAGTACGCGCCGACGGCGCGCGCCGCGATGCGAAGACCGAATTGCAGGAATGGGCGCATGCCAAGTTCGGCATTGCGCCGTCATACAGGACGGACGACCGTTCCGGCCCGGACCATGATCCTCGCTTCACGGTAACCGTGGAGATTTCGGGGGTCGCGCCGGAGACCGGGATCGATAGGTCCAAGCGTGGCGCCGAGCAGATCGCCGCGATGAAATTGCTGGAACGCGAAGGCGTGTGGCGGAAAAATTCCGCCGGAAATTGACGGAAAAAATGACGGATATGGAAAAAGATGCGGCCGCCGAAGGCGCGCCGACCCACTCGGGTTTCGTGGCGCTGATCGGCGCGACCAACGCAGGCAAGTCGACTTTGGTCAACCGCCTCGTCGGTGCCAAGGTGTCGATCGTCAGCCACAAGGTCCAGACGACGCGCGCGATCGTGCGCGGCATCGCAATCCACGACAACGCCCAGATCGTCTTCATGGACACGCCCGGCATCTTCAAACCGCGCCGCCGGCTCGATCGCGCCATGGTTACGACCGCCTGGGGCGGAGCCAAGGACGCCGACGTGATCATGCTCCTAATCGATAGCGAGCGTGGCCTGAAGGGTGACGCGGAAGCGATCCTCGAGGGGCTGAAGGAAGTGCACCAGCCGAAGATCCTTGTGTTGAACAAGATCGATCAGGTGCGTCCAGAAGATCTCTTGAAGCTCGCGGCGGCGGCCAACGAGACGATCAAGTTCGAACGTACCTTCATGATCTCGGCGCTGAACGGTTCGGGCTGCAAGGATCTGATGGACTATCTCGCCGAAACCTTGCCGGAAGGCCCCTGGTACTATCCGGAGGATCAGATTTCCGATCTGCCGATGCGCCAGCTTGCCGCCGAAATCACTCGCGAGAAGCTCTTCCTGCGCCTGCATCAGGAACTTCCCTATGCCTCGCACGTCGAAACCGAGAAGTGGGAAGAGCGCAAGGATGGATCGGTTCGCATCGAACAGGTGATCTACGTCGAGCGCGAGAGCCAGAAGAAGATCGCGCTTGGCAAGAATGGCGACGCGATCAAGGCGATTTCGACCGCATCGCGCAAGGAGATCTCCGAGATCCTCGAGCAGCCGGTGCACCTGTTCCTCTTCGTCAAGGTGCGCGAGAACTGGGGCGACGACCCCGAGCGCTTCCGCGAAATGGGCCTCGAGTTCCCGCGATAGGCCGGGGCATACGGCCTTCAATACAATCACGGCACCTGTCGCAATCGGGTGCCGTGCTCCGGCCGCGCGCCGTATATGAGACTGGCGCAAATCACCGCAGCACTTTAGGTCTGCAGCATAACTCCTTCAGTCGATTCCGGTTTAGGCGTTGCGCAAGTGCCGCCGCGGGCGGCGATATCACGCGCCCGCTATGCGCTTTCCGTTGTCATCGAGAACCGGCTCCCCGTCCTCCTTCGAGAACGGGCCCTTGTGCGTGTCGGGCAGGATCCCGAGCACCAGTTCGGACGGGCGGCAAAGCCGCGTGCCGATCGGCGTCACCACGAAGGGGCGGTTGATGAGAATAGGATGTTCCATCATCGCGTCGAGCAGGCGTTCGTCGCTGAGTGTGGGGTCCGCGAGCCCGAGTTCCGCATAGGGCGTGCCTTTTTCGCGGATCACGTCACGAACCGTCAGGCCGGCGTCAGTGATTATCTTCTGGAGTTCCTGCCGCGATGGCGGCGCCTGCAGATACTCGACCACAGTCGGTTCGATACCGGCGTTGCGGATCATCGCAAGCGTGTTGCGTGAAGTGCCGCAGGCGGGGTTGTGGTAGATCGTGACGTTCATGCGTTGGCCTCCTGCGAAGTCGAGATGGTCAGCAGCCGGTCTCGACGATTGTTCTCGAAGCCATAGGCTCGATGCGGGCAAGGGGCAAGCCGCACGCTGGATGCTGCCTCAGTCCGCCATGGCCTCAGCGACCTGCCGTTTTCCCAGTGCCGGACCGATCATCTCGATACGGTTGGTCCAGATGTAGCCGGAAAACCCCGGCGGGACCAATTCCAGGTCCTGCATCGTATCGATCCCGGTGGTGAAATCGCCACCGTGATAGGGGCCGAGCAGGATGATCTCGCTGCCCGCCGCTTCCATCCGTTCGGCGAAGCGGTCCGGCCAGCCCCAGAGGAGTTGCGCATAATTGCCGGGCACAACGACGAGGGTGTTGCGGCAGGCCTCCGGCGTCAGGCCCGTCCAGCCAAAGCCGAGATAGCGCGTCAGGCACGCCATCGTCGACGTCCGATCATAGCCGCGCATCCCTTCCAGGCGCTTGAGCGTCTCGCGGGTCGGCTCCTCGCCGCCATAGGCCCCGAACACCGCCTGTCGCCATTGCGGCTGCGCTTCGATCAGCGTTGCGAGTGCCGTGCCTTCCTCTGCGCGCCGGCTCTTGAAGTTGACCAGGAACTTGCGGTCGGGGAAGGCCGCCAGCACTTCATCCAGCGTCGGCATTTGGCCGACACCCTTGCCCCGGAACGGGAAAGACGTGCCGCCATCGGCGGTGTAGCCATAGCCGATGTCGAGGGACTTCAGGGTGGCCATTGGCGTTTCCTCGGTCACGCCCTTGCCCTCGGTGCGGCAGTCGAGCGTCCAGTCGTGAAAGACGGCGAACTGTTTGTCCGGGGTGAGATGCACGTCGAGTTCGACTACGTCGGCCCCGGCATCGAAGGCAGCCTGCATAGAGGCGATGGTGTTTTCGAGATAGGGATGCTGCGGCGTGTCGATGACCGTTGCCGTGCAGGTGTCTTTGCCGACATTGGCCTTCGAATAGGTCTGGTGAACGCCGCGATGTGCGAGCAGTTTCGCCGTGCCTGCAGGCGGCGCGACAAACATAGACGTGTTCATCGCCCAGACGACGGCAGCAAACAGCACGATAGCGGCAAGGGCTTTCTTCATCCCGATTCTCCTCTTGCAACCGGGATTGCCCGACAATGTGGCGCGACGATGATCGTGCACGTTTTGCGTGCGTGTCGCGGATTGCGAACAATGTGTCACCCGCGCGCGCGATTGACCCTTGGCCGAGCCCTGTGAGACGTAGCGGTCGCTGATTTTGCGATCCGGAGAAGAGAGATGCCGCAGCTGGTCGAGGGAAAATGGGTCAAGGGCGACGTTGCGGCCAGCGAGATGAAGGGCGGCGCGTTCCACCGGGAGCCGACGCGCTTTCATCGCTGGATCACGCCGGATGGCAGCCCAGGACCGGATGGCCAGCCGGCCGTGCCGAGCGAGGCCGGGCGCTACCGCCTGTTCGTTTCTTACCTCTGCCCCTGGGCCTCGCGCACGATCGCCTTTCGCAATCTCAAAGGGCTGCAGAACATTGTCGGTCTGACGGTTTCAAATCCGGTGCTCGGAGAGGACGGCTGGGTTTATGACGAGCCGGTCGATGCCGGGGAGCGTGTCGGCAAGATCCGCTTCCATCACGAACTCTACGTGGCGAGCGACCCGATCTATACCGGCAAGGTGTCGGTACCGGTTCTCTGGGACATGCGCGAAGGGCGGATCGTCAACAACGAGTCCGCCGATATCATCCGCATCCTGAACACGGGCTTCGATCACCTGACAGGTAACCGGCTCGATTTCTATCCGCAGGCGCTCCGGAGCGACATCGATCGCTGGAATGGGCCGATCTATGAACGCGTCAACAACGGTGTCTATCGGTCCGGCTTTGCCAAGACGCAGGAGGCCTATGATGAGGCGGTGGCAAGCCTTTTCGGCATGCTCGACGACCTCGAGGCGCACCTGGCGGTTAACCGTTATCTCGCGGGCGAGTACCTGACCGAAGCCGACATCCGCTTGTTCGTCACCCTGGTTCGCTTCGATGCGGCCTATCACGGTGCCTTCAAATGCAATATTCGCCGGATCGAGGATTATCCGGCGCTGTCGAACTATTTGCGTGAAATCTACCAGTGGACGGGTATCCGCGAGAGCGTGCGCATCGATCACATCAAGCGCGGCTACTACGGCATTGCCCACATCAATCCGACCCGCATCGTTCCCGCCGGCCCGACGCTGGATTTCGATCGCCCGCATGATCGCGCCCGCCTGACGGGGCGAGGGGTCGTCGGCGCATAGGGTCATTCCTCAGCATTTGCTAAGGAAACAAATTTATGAGGGGCCACAAAAGAGCCCATTGCCAATCGGTCGAGCGTTCCTAAATTAATGGAAGTTCTGATGGATAGGAGCCCGATGGCGGCTGGCCTGACGAATTTCCGGCAGCGCAAGCACGAGTTGCGAGATGCGCCCGCTGGATGCCCGTGAGGCCACGCCCGAGCCGGTTCTCGCCGCTTCCGGACGGGCCGCATCTGTTCCCCATGCGCGCTCGCGCAACCCCCGGAAGCCCCGAAAGAGCCGACCCTTCGCATCTCTCATGCGCCAGAACACGTATGTAGGTCTGGTAGGGGTGGGAAATGAATGCAGCATTGTTGACTTTGCTTCGCCGTCTTGTTCGCATCGGCAATCTGACGGTGTTTTTTTCTTCCGGCAAACAGGTCATCTTGGGTGACGGCACCGGAAAACCGGCAACGATCCGCATCGTCGATGCGGAGGCAGAAAAGGCGATCGTCCAGGACCCTGGCCTTCGCTTTGGTGAAATGTATATGGATGGGCGCGTCGTCATCGAAAAAGGTGACATCTTCGACGTGCTGTCGATCGTAAAGACCAATGGGCTGGAGAATGCGGCAACGCTCTCCAACTCGCTGATGACCATGCAGCATGTCTTGCGTCAGCAGGTGCGAAGCCGCCTACCTGTCAACCGCAACCGGCACAACGTTGCGCATCACTACGATCTCGATCGTAAGCTCTTCAACCTGTTCCTCGATGAGGACTGGCAATATTCCTGCGCCTATTTCCAGCCGCGCGGTATCTCGCTCGATGCGGCCCAGCTTGCAAAGAAGCGGCACATCGCCGCAAAGCTGCTGTTGGAGCCGGGACAGAAAGTACTCGAAGTCGGTTCCGGCTGGGGCGGAATGGCCATGTACCTGGCCGAATCCTCCGGTGTCGAAGTCACCGGCATCACCCTCAGCGAAGAGCAGCTCAAGGTGTCACGTGATCGTGCCGCCAGGCGCGGGCTTTCCGATCGCGTCCGCTTCGAACTGCAGGACTACCGCACCCTGCAGGGCCGGCAATTCGATCGCATCGTCTCGGTCGGCATGTTCGAGCATGTCGGCATCGGTAACTACGGCAATTTCTTCAACAAGATGAAGGAGCTTTTGAAGCCGGAAGGCGTCATGCTGCTGCATTCGATCGGCCAGGTCTACAAGCCATGGGCGACCAACCCTTGGATCGAAAAATACATCTTCCCCGGCGGTTACATTCCCGCCCTCTCCGAGGTTTTGCCTTCGGTCGAGCGGATGCGCCTGCTGGTGAAGGATATCGAGATCCTGCCGATGCACTATGCGTGGACCTTGCGGGCCTGGCGGGAGCGTTTCGTCGCACGGCGTGAAGAGGCGGTGCGGCTCTATGACGAGCGCTTCTTCCGCATGTGGGAGTTCTATTTGGCGGCCTCGGAAACGGCCTTCCTCTACGACAAGCACTTCATCTTCCAGCTTCAGCTCTCGCCGTCTCTCGAAGCCGTACCTGTGTCGCGCGGCTACATCGAGGAGCGCGAGCGGCAGTTGATCGAGTTCGAGAAGCGCCGGCCGCAGCTCGAGCCCGTCAACAATTGGGATGAGGCGGAGCCGGAAGAACATATCGAACCGGCTGCAATCGCAGTCTGATCCAGGAGCCATCCCCCGCCGCCGCAGCCCGGCACGGGATGGCCACCTCCCATCTTCTGTGGAGTTCGGAATTTCCTCCGAAGGCCTTCACTTGGCCTCGAAGCTCTGCGCCTTTATGGTCGCCGACCAAACGACTGCCACTTTCCTCAGATCAGCTCCGATCCAAGGACAAAACGTGCAGCGCTTCGAAGCGCCGCAGGAAAGACGGAATTGCCCATGGCCAGCCCCGCTAAATCCATCGCCGCCATCATCGCCAGTGAAATCAAGGCAGCCCCTTCGCAGGTCACAGCCGCTGTCGAGCTGCTGGACGAGGGGGCAACGGTGCCGTTCATCGCGCGCTACCGCAAGGAAGTGACCGGCGGGCTCGATGATACGCAACTGCGTGTGCTGTCGGAGCGGTTGACCTATCTGCGCGAACTCGAGGCGCGTCGCGCATCCATCCTCGAGTCGATCCGCGGACAGGACAAGCTGACCGCCGAACTCGAAGCCAAGATTGCCGCCGTCGAGACCAAGGCGGAGCTCGAAGACATCTATCTGCCCTATAAGCCGAAGCGCCGCACCAAGGCGGAGATCGCCCGCGAGCGTGGGCTCGCGCCGCTGGCCGAAGCCATTCTTGCCGATCGTTCCGTCGCGCCCGCCGACCGCGCAACGGCGTTTCTCACGGCCGAGGTGGCCGATGTGAAGGCTGCGCTCGATGGTGCGCGGGACATCATCGCCGAAGGCATGACGGAAAACGCCGATCTCCTCGGTCGCCTGCGTAATCACATGAAGGGCGCCGCGTTCCTGCGCGCCAAGGTCGTCGACGGCAAGCAGGAGGCAGGCGCCAAGTTCTCGGATTACTTCGATCATTCCGAGCGTTGGGCGACCACGCCCGGCCATCGCGCACTGGCGATGCTGCGCGGCTGGAACGAAGAGGTGCTCTCCGTCGACATCGTCGTCGACCAGGACGATACCTCGCCGATAAAGCCGGTCGAGCGCATGATCGCCGCCGCCTACAATGTCGGCGCCCATCTGCCGGGCGACAAATGGCTCTCGGAGATGATCGGCTGGACCTGGCGGGTGAAGCTCTCCATGTCATTGTCGCTTGACCTGATGCGCGAACTGCGCGAGCGCGCCGAGGAAGAGGCGATCCACGTCTTTGCCCGCAATCTCAAGGATCTCTTGCTTGCCGCTCCCGCGGGATCGCGGTCAACGATGGGGCTCGATCCGGGCATCCGCACCGGTGTGAAAGTCGCGGTGGTCGATGGCACGGGCAAGCTGCTCGAAACGACGACCGTCTATCCGTTCCCGCCGAAGAACGACATCCGCGGAACGCAGGCCGAACTCGCTTCGTTGGTCCGCAGGCACAACGTGGAACTGATCGCGATCGGTAACGGTACCGGCAGCCGCGAGACCGAAAAGCTCGTCGCCGACATGCTCCAGCAGTTGCCCGCGCCGAAGCCGACCAAGGTCATCGTTTCCGAAGCCGGCGCCTCGGTCTACTCGGCCTCCGAAACGGCTGCCCTGGAGTTCCCCGGCCTTGACGTTTCGTTGCGCGGTGCGGTCTCGATCGCCCGCCGCCTGCAGGATCCGTTGGCCGAGCTCGTGAAGATCGAGCCGAAGTCGATCGGGGTTGGACAGTACCAGCACGATGTCGACCAGTCGAAGCTCAGCCGGTCGCTCGATGCGGTGGTGGAAGACGCGGTGAATGCCGTCGGCGTCGACGTCAACACGGCATCGGCCCCGCTGCTCGCCCGTGTTTCCGGTCTTGGCAAATCTTCCGCCGAGGCAATCGTCGCACATCGTGACGCGACCGGGCCGTTTGGCAGCCGCAAGGAACTCTTGAACGTGCCGCGGCTCGGCGCACGCACCTTCGAACAGTGCGCAGGCTTCCTGCGCATCCCCAACGGCAAGGAGCCGCTCGACGCCTCGTCCGTCCATCCGGAAGCCTATGGCGTCGCCAAGAAGATCGTCGCTGCCTGCGGCCGCGACGTCCGTGCTCTGATGGGTGATAGCGCCGCGCTGAAGCAGCTCGATCCGCGAGCCTTCGTCGACGAACGGTTCGGACTGCCGACCGTGAAGGACATTCTCGCCGAACTCGAAAAGCCGGGCCGCGACCCGCGCCCGAGCTTCAAGACCGCGACCTTTGCCGAGGGCGTAGACGACATCAAGGACTTGAAGGTCGGTATGCAGCTCGAAGGCACCGTCACCAACGTTGCGGCCTTCGGCGCTTTCGTCGATATCGGCGTGCACCAGGATGGTCTCGTTCACGTGTCCCAGCTCGCGGATCGTTTCGTCAAGGACCCGCACGAGGTGGTAAAGGCCGGGGACGTCGTGACCGTGCGCGTCACCGAGGTGGACGTCCCCCGCAAGCGCATCGGCCTGACGATGCGGAAGGATGGTGGCGCAGAGTCAGGCCGCGATGCCCGTGGCAGCACACCGAACGCAGGCAACCGCGGCGCGCCCATGCGCCAGCAGAAGCCGCAAGCGCCGTCACAGGGCGCATTTGGTGCGGCCCTGATGGAGGCGATGAAGCGCAAATAGCAGCATCTGCGCAAGGGGCGCTCCGGCGCCCCTGATCACCGGTCTATAATTTAGATAATTGTAATAATCGCGGCTTTCCGCCATACTTCTGCGATCGTGGCACCTGCGCAGTTTGTGGGCAGTGTGCCGATGGAGCAGCCGGATCTACGGCGGAAAAGGTCAGCGGAAACTCCTCCTCCGCCGGGCGTCCGGTGAAAGGAGTTGCGTGATGGTACGCAAGGCGATCCGCGGCCTGGCGCTGGCCGCCCTCTTGGCGGCCGGGGTGACGGCGCGTCCGGTCCCCGCAGTTTCGCAGGCCCCGATAAACTGCGCCAATCGATCCGAGGTGATCGAGTTTCTGGCGCGGCAATACCGGGAAAAGCCGGCTGCGACAGCGCAGATCAATCCCCAGGCGATCATGGAAGTCTATGCGGCCGACAACGGCAGCTGGACATTGATCGTCACCGACGTCAACGGCCGAAGCTGCGTCATCCTTGCCGGCAAGAGTTGGGAAGCTCTGCCGCCGCTACCGATTCCAAAGGCATAATCGGCGCGCCGTCCCGTTCGCTTCTGTCCGCCGTGTCGGCCAAAGCCCCTCAGAGGGGCCGGCCGATGCTGGAATAGGCAAAGCCGTGCTTGGCAACCTCGTCCTGGCGGTAGATGTTTCGGAGGTCGACGAGCACAGGCGTCTTCATCGCCGACTTCAGGCGGCGGAAGTCGAGCGCGCGGAACTCGTTCCATTCCGTCACGATCACCAATGCATCGGCTTCGTTGGCCGCTTCATAGGGGTCGCTGGCATAGTCGATACCGTCGATGATCTTCCGGGCGTTGTCCATGCCTTCCGGGTCGTAGCCGACAATGTGGGCGCCGGCATCCTGCAGCGTCTGCACGATGGCAATCGCCGGGCTGTCGCGCATGTCGTCGGTGTTCGGCTTGAAGGTGAGGCCGAGTACCGCGATCTTGTGGCCGCGCACGTCGCCGCCGGCCGCCGCAATCACCTTGCGGCCCATCGCCCGCTTGCGGTTGTCGTTGATCGCAACCGTGGTCTCGACGAGACGGACGGGCGCATCATGGTCCTGCGCGGTCTTGACCAGGGCCAGCGTATCCTTCGGGAAGCACGAGCCGCCGTATCCCGGTCCGGCATGCAGGAACTTCGAGCCGATGCGGCCGTCGAGACCGATGCCGCGGGCGACGTCCTGCACATTGGCGCCGACCTTTTCGCAAAGATCCGCCATCTCGTTGATGAAGGTGATCTTCATCGCCAGGAAGGCGTTGCCGGCATACTTGATCAGCTCGGAGGTGCGTCGTGACGTGAAGACGAGCGGCGACTGGTTGAGGTAGAGCGGCCGGTAAACCTCGGTCATGACGTCGCGGGCCCGCACGTCATCATCGGCAACACCGATGACGATGCGGTCAGGCCGCTTGAAGTCCTCGATCGCCGCGCCTTCGCGCAGGAACTCCGGATTGGAGACGACAGCAAAGTCGGCCTCCGGATTGGTTTCGCGGATGATGCGCTCGACCTCGTCGCCCGTGCCGACCGGAACGGTGGATTTGGTGACGATGACGGTGAAGCCCTGGAGGTTTACGGCGATCTCGCGCGCCGCCGCATGCACGTAGGAGAGGTCCGCGTGGCCATCGCCACGGCGGGAAGGGGTGCCGACCGCAATGAAGATGACGTCGCTGTCGGCGACGGCGGAAACGAGATCGGTGGTGAACGACAGACGGCCCGAGGCGACGTTGCTGGCCACCAATTGATCGAGGCCGGGTTCGAAGATCGGAATACGCCCCTGCATCAAGGCGTCGATCTTGCTCTCATCCTTGTCGAGACAGACAACGTCGTGACCGAAATCCGCAAAACACACACCGGAAACGAGGCCTACATAGCCGGCGCCGATCATCGTGATTTTCATTGGCTCTTTCCTTTGTTGTCTGGCGAGCTCTTGTTCGTGAACGTGGAAACCATGCGGGTTCGCACGCCCTTATGCTTGCGGGGCCGAGGGTCCGGCTTTCCCGCCGACATTGTAATATTCCTCATACCAGGCGGCAAAGCGTGCCACGCCTTCTTCCACCGGTATCGAAGGCTTGAAATCAGTCAGCGCCTCCAGGAGGTTCGGGGAGGCATAGGTGCGCGGCACATCGCCCTGCTGCATCGGCAACATGTTGCGCAGCGCCGGCTTGCCGACGGCCTTCTCGACCGTTTCGACGAATGTCATCAGTTCGACCGGCTGGCCGCCGCCGATGTTGACCACCCGGAAAGGACCCTGGCGCGACAGCGTGTCTTCGGCCTTTTCGGTCGGCACGCGGTTCTCTTCCGCCGGGGCCACATGCGAGAGCCGGAGGATGCCTTCGACGAGGTCGTCGATATAGGTGAAGTCGCGGCTCATGCGGCCTTCGCCATAGATGTCGATCGGCTGCCCCTTGTGGATGGCGTCGACGAACTTGAACAGCGCCATGTCAGGCCGCCCCCAGGGTCCGTAGACGGTGAAGAAGCGAAAGGCAGTGGTCGGGACCTTGTAGAGATGCGCATAGCTGTGCGCCATCAGTTCCGCCGACTTCTTGGTGGCCGCATAGAGCGTCATCGGCTCGTCGGCGCGATCGGTCTCCGCAAACGGGATCTTCTCGTTGGCGCCATAGATCGAGGACGTCGAAGCCAGCATCAGGTGCTTGGGGCCGAGTTCCCGCGCCAGTTCCAGGACGTTCCAGGAGCCGACCAGGTTGGAATCCACATAGGCCTTGGGGTTTTCGAGGCTGTAGCGAACGCCGGCCTGGGCAGCGAGGTGGATGATGACCTCCGGCTCGGCAATCTCCGCGGCATGGTTGAGCGCCGCGCGGTCTTCGAGCATGCCGACGACAGCCTTGAAGCCGTTCGAACGCGCCAGGATTTCATGCCGCCGCTGCTTCAGCGTC
>NZ_JAEPRP010000108.1:0-24408 GCF_016652895.1 Ensifer sp. SSB1 | reverse complement strand
CTCGCAGCCGTCTCAGATCCGCTGACGAACAACTTCGCCGCCGTTTTTCCGACAGACAACAACAACCCTCTCTATAATGGCGATGCGACGCCGAATGATGCGACGATATCGTCGACCTGCGGACCGAATCTCGCAAATTGCAGCGCGGCATTAACCCGGATTGTCATGGGCAGCGACGGCGTCTGTGGGGTGGCGGGTGACCCCAACCCAGGCATTTGCGACATCAGCTGGCGTATCCAGCCGGCAAACGTCGTCGTCACCTATCAACGCTCCGGCCTGGGATACTGGGGACGGCCGAACGGGCCTGTGCTGACCATGCGCCTGGAAGTGCGCGGCGTCACATTCGATCTGCCGCTTCTCGGCGCTTTGCTGGGATTAAATCGGATCGAAGTTCCTGCCCATCCGGTGACGCTGACGACGGAAGACCTGAAGACATGTTCAAGCTGCTGAGCCCTTCAATTCTGCGTGGGGAAGCGAGATGACCGCACACATGAACTTTACAACGACCATCAAGATACTCGTTCTTTCCGACGATGCGGCGGCGGCGAGCCTCATGCTGGATACGTTCGGGTCGCTGTCGCGCTATGAAGCGCGCCATATGTCGTTGAGCGCACTTGGCGAAGCAGGAAAGGTTGATTCGACAGAGTTCAACTTGATCGTGCTTGATGTCGATAATGGCGAGGTTCTTTCCCGCCCAGAGACCACTCAGTTCCGCGCCAAACACCGCAACGTTCCTATGGTCGTCGTATCCGAAGTTCTGTCCGATGAACTGATGCGGCTGCTATTTCGCCTGAACGGAGACGATTGGCTGAAAAAGCCACTAGAGCGCCGCGCTCTGATCGACATGATCTCGACGCATGCGCCGGGCGTCAGCGGCAATGAGAGCCGGGTGCACGCGATCGTCGCTGCAGTTGGTGGTGCCGGGGCGAGCGTGATTTCATCCTCGCTGGCACAAATATTGGCGCAGCCGACGAAAGGAGTGGCGCCGCGCGTTGGCCTCTTCGATCTGGACTTTTCTTCCGGGTCGCTCGGCTACTACCTCAATCTCGTCAACGACTACGATCTTAAGGCCGTTGTCGCGAACCCAGGGCGTGTCGATCTCGAATTTATCGATCTCGTTCGCAAGCGGCATTCGGCCGGGTTCACGCTGCTGTCGTTCAAGCAACCCTCCATATTGCTGGAACCGAAGGGCGCCGAACTGGCGTTGCGAATGCTTGATGTCGCGGCTTTCGAGAGCGACCACATGGTCATCGACGTGCCCTACTATGAAACGCCCTGGAAGAGCGACGTACTGGCCTCAGTCAACAGCATTTCCATCGTCACTGAAATGACAATCCCATCGCTCCATCAGGCCAAGGATCTATTTGCTCGTCTCGTACGTCTGCGCGGCGGCGCTGATGGCATTCAGGTCGTGATCAACAAATACCGCACCAAGCTCTTTAGCCTTGGCGTGCGCCGCGAACAGGTCGACAAGGTATTTAAGGACACGCACGCGCACATCATTCCGTACGATTGGGATACGCTGAGCGAGGCGGTGAACCGCGGCGTCCTGCCCCACGAGGTTAATTCTCGCTCTCCATTTTGTGGTGCCGTTGGCAAGCTTGGGGCGCTCGTCAGATGAGGGCATTCCTACGCGCCAGCATCGGATCTCCAAGGCACGGCGACGGGGTCGCCAGGTTCCTTCGATGGATGCCGGCCCTGTCGCTTTTTGGTGTCCTTGTAATTGCACCGCAGGCTGCGGCAGCTGACGGGACGGTACCACGCAGCCTCGGACCGAAAACGAGCACGGTCGTATCGATCGACAAAACCTACCCGGCCGGCACGATCGTCGTTGCCAGTCAAGCTAGGACGCTTGACCTCGTTATCTCCGGTAACCGCGCGATCCGTTATCGGATCGGGGTCGGCCGCGACGGCTTCCGTTGGAGCGGCGTGGTGAAGGTGGGGAGAAAGGCCGAGTGGCCCGAGTGGCGACCGCCGGCCGAGATGAAGGTGCGCGCACCGGAACTGCCGGAACTGATACCTGCCGGCCCTTTCAATCCCCTCGGCGCCCGCGGCATCTATCTCTACCGGGGCAAAGCCGACACGCTTTACCGCATCCACGGTACGAACGAGCAGTCGACGGTCGGGCAGTTCGCCTCGTCCGGCTGTTTCCGCATGAGCAATGCCGACATTATCGATCTCTACGGGCGGGTGAAGGTCGGAGCAACGGTGATCGTCGAATAGTCGAACAGGGTGGGAAGCAATGGCAACCGGGTTCATTGGACGTTTCTACAAGCAGCAGCCGGACGAAAACGTTCGGGAGGCTCCCGAGCCAACCTCGATGTCCGTGGCGGTAGCTGCCTCGATGCCCAGCACAGAGACCGCTGGCGCTGCGGCCGGTGCGGGGCTTGAGGAGTCGCTTGGGCTCGACATGGTGGCGGAGCGGGTCAATCTTCATCGCTACCTGCTCGATCGCATCAATCTCGGCATTCTCGACACGATGGACGACGAGGAAATCGCCACCGAAATCAGGCCGCTGGTTAAGGACTATATCCGACGCAACAATTTCCCACTTAATGCGAAGGAAATCAGCGACCTGATCCGCGACATCACTGACGAGATGCTCGGACTCGGGCCCATCGAGCCGTTGCTGGCTGACGACTCCATCGCCGATATTCTGATCAACGGCTACAACAGCGTCTATGTAGAAAGGCGGGGCAAGCTCGAAAGCACTGCGGTGCGTTTCAAGGACGAAGATCACCTGCTGCGGGTGATCAACAAGATCGTTTCCGCTGTTGGACGACGTGTCGATGAAGCGACGCCGCTGGTTGACGCTCGCTTGAAGGATGGATCGCGCGTCAACGTCGCCATCCGGCCGATCTCGGTCGACGGACCGCTCGTCTCGATCCGCAAATTCACCCGCAAGCCGCTGACGCTTGAGCGTCTGGTCGAGTATGGCGCCATGGCCAATGCGATGCGGATCCTGCTGAGCGCCGCCGTCAAAGGCAGGGTGTCGATGGTCGTTTCCGGAGGTACCGGCTCGGGCAAGACGACCTTGCTTAACGCCTTGTCTTCGCAGATATCGGCCAATGAACGCCTGATCACCATCGAGGACGCGGCCGAACTGCAGCTCCAGCAGCCGCATGTCGGACGGTTGGAAACGCGACCGCCGACCCTCGACGGACGCAACGAAGTGCGCCAGCGCGAGCTCCTTAAGAACGCGCTGCGCATGCGGCCTGACCGCATCATCGTCGGCGAAGTCCGCGGCGAAGAGGCCTTCGACATGCTGCAGGCGATGAACACCGGCCACGAAGGCTCGATGACGACCATTCACGCCAACACGCCGCGCGATGCGGTCGGCCGGCTTGAGCAGATGGTCGGTATGGCGGGCATGCCCATGTCGCAACAAAGCATCCGCTCGCAGATAGCCTCGGCAATCACCATCATTGTTCAGGTTCAGCGCCTGAGCGACGGCAGCCGCAAAGTGGTTTCGATCTCCGAGATAACCGGTATGGAAGGCGAGGTCGTGCAGATGCAGGAGATCATGCGGTTCAGGCGAACTGCCACCGACGAGAACGGCCGCATCCACGGGGAGTTTCGCGCCACCGGCCTTCGACCGCGCTTCGTCGAGGAATTCGCGCAGCTCGGGATCATGCTTCCAGCGGCGATCTTCGATCCGGGAAGACCATTGCAAACGGGGGTGATTGAACCGTGACCCTGCTGCTCCTTTACGCCGCAGTCTTCATCGCGTCGCTGGTTTCCGTCGAGGCGCTGTTGCGCAGCTACTTCCGGAAGACCGAGCGCCAGCGCGCCGTCAATGATCGGCTGGGCTTGCTCGATGCGAGCGAGGACCACCTCAAGACCTACCGCGCAATGCTGAAAGCGCGTGGCGTCGACGCCGAGTGGCGATCCCTGCCGTTCGTCCAGCGCGTCCGGCAGCTCTATACTCAGTCAGGCGTCAAGTTCGACGCGCAGCGTTTTGCGCTCTATGGGTTTGTCGGTGCGGTTCTGGTCTGGCTTGCGGTCCAGTTCCTGCTTCCTGGCATCCTGGTACAGATACCCGTCTTTCTGGTGATCTGCTTTCTCGTCCCGGTCATTGTCGTCTGGCGGACTCGTGCTAACCGGATCCGCAAATTTACCCTCAAGCTTCCTGAAGCACTCGACGTTGCCAATCGCAGCCTGTCCGCAGGTCATCCGCTGCCGGCGGCGATTTCCCTCGTGGCGCGCGAATTGCCCGACCCGGTCGGGACAGAATTTGGCCTGCTCTCCGATGAGTTGACTTACGGCACCACCCTGGATGATGCGCTGGTAAATCTGAGCCTGCGCGTCGGCGCGGAAGATCTCAATCTACTGGCAATCGCCTTGAGCGTCCAGGCGGGCACGGGCGGCAATCTAGTCGAAATCCTTCAGAATCTCTCAAAGACGCTGCGTGATCGCACGATGCTGAAGGCCAAGGTGAAGGCGATTTCGTCGGAAGGGCGGATCACAGCGATCTTCATGTCCGCTTATCCATTCCTCCTCTACGCGTTGATCAAGACGCTGGCACCAACCTACTTCGATCCGGTTTGGGCAAGCGGCCATGGAACGACCATCGTCGCGGTGCTCGTCGCTATTATGGTTGTGGGCAACGTCATTCTCTACAAAATGGTCAACTTCGAATACTGAGGCCGCCATGGGCGAGTACGGAATTTACATCGTCGTCTTCTTCGCCGTAATGATATTTGCTGGCGTTATTTCGGAACTGGTGTTTCGTCGACGCGAAGTTGGTGTCCGGCTATCTGAGACGACTGCAAAAGCAGGGGGCGACGACCTCCAGTTCGCCGAAGGAGCCCTTGTTGGCCTGGGAGACGCGGAGAACCGCCTGATCCGCCGTTACTTCGAAATTACCCGGCGCGACCAAAATGCCAACTCCACGCAGAACCGGCTGATCCGCGCCGGCTATTTCGGCGCCCAAGCTGTGACCGTATTTCAGGTGATACGGACACTCCTTTGCGGCGTGGTCATGGTCGGGGCGGCCTGGGCTTTGGATCGGTTCGCTCCGCAGATGTCCCGGCCAGCGATCCTGGTCATTGCCATGATTGCGACCACCGCCACCTTCATGCTGGTGAACATCTACATCGACCGGCGTGGTGACGCCAAGGAAAGGGAGTACCGGCGGCTGTTTCCAGACTTCATGGATATGCTGACCGTGTGCCTGGATGCAGGTATGAGCGTTGAGGCGGCAGCGGACCGCGTCGCCCGGGAATTTGTACAGAAACGTCAGGATTTCGGCCTTCACCTGTCGATCATGATGCTGGAGGTGCGCGGTGGCCGTCGATTGCGCGAGGCCCTCACCAACCTCGCGACACGTTTGCGGATCGACGAAGCACGCTCGCTCGCGGTGCTTTTCCGTCAGTCGGAGGAGCTCGGGACGAGCGTGACCCAGACGCTGCGTGTCTACAGCAAGGAGATGCGTGATCTGCGGATCGTGCGCGCCGAGGAAAAGGCCAATGCGCTGCCGATCAAAATGCTCTTGCCGCTCGGCGCTTTCCTATTCCCCGTCAGTCTTATCATAGTCCTTGTCCCCATCGTCCTTCGCGTCATAGGCCTGCTCACCGGCTTGAGGCCGGGGGGCTAGGTAGGAGTGTGGCTTCATGCAGTATTTGCCCAGTCAAGACCGAGAAGACTTTGCCGTCGCGCTTGACCCGCGCATGCCGGTGGTGCCGCTAAGCATTGACGAAACCGGGCTGGAGTCGTCGTTCCTGTTGCGACTAGCCGCGAAGTGCGCGACCGAGCAGGACACGGTGACGGCTTCTCATCTCGCCGATCGGATGAAGTTGTCGAAGGTGCTGACGAACCTGCTCATCAAGGAATTGGTGAAGCTGTCCTATCTTGAGGCGCGCGGGCTCGCTGGCGAGGACGTCAGGTCCGACATCCGCTACGCGCTCTCGTCAAAGGGCCTGGACTACGCGCAGGTGGCGCTGCGGCAGTCGGAGTATATCGGCCCGGCCCCCGTGTCGCTCGATGCCTTCTGCCGCCAGATCAGTTTGCAGTCCATCCATCACGAACGCGTCACCTATGAGCGGCTCATCCGAAGTTTGGACGGGCTGGTGTTGTCGCCTGCACTGGTCGAGAAGCTGGGACCGGCGGTCAATTCGGGCCGATCCATTCTCCTTTACGGTCCACCGGGTAATGGCAAGACCAGCATTGCAGAGCGGACTTCCGAGCTCTTCCTCCAGACGATTTGGGTGCCCTACGCCATTGAGGTCGGTGGTTATGTCATCAGCTTCTATGACGAGGCGACGCACCAGGCTGTGAGAGAGCCGACGAGTAAACCGAACGCGAAGACCGACCAGCGATGGGTCGAATGCCGGCGGCCCGTCATCAAGACGGGTGGAGAGCTCACGCTCGATCTGCTCGACCTCACATATAACCCCGCATCGCGGGCCTATGAGGCACCCATGCATCTGAAGGCATCGGGTGGGGTATTCATCATCGACGATTTCGGGCGCCAGCAGGACCGACCCCAAGCGCTCATCAACCGCTGGATCGTTCCGCTCGAGCGCGGCTACGACTTTCTGACTTTGCACACAGGCAAAAAGTTCAAGGTGCCGTTCGACGAGCTCGTCGTCTTCTCGACCAACATTCCGCCGCGGGAACTCTCTGACGAAGCTGGCCTGCGGCGCCTCAAATATAAGATATATGTGAATAACCCGTCGCGGGATGAATATCTGCGCATCTTCGAGTCCTACGCTCGCTCGGTCGCGATAGACTTGGTGGACGATGATTTGCACCTGTTCTACGACCGAAAGTACAGAGGAGATACGCTGGCGTCTTGTTACCATCCCAAGTACCTCCTGGATTTCATCTCCTCCTATTGCGAGTTCAACGAGCAGCCGAAGGTTGCTTCGCTGAAGATGCTGGAGCGGGCGTGGGGTGGGGTGTTCACATTGGACTGAGGCGGGAGACCGAGCCGGGCGGCAGGCGAAGACGCGTGGCGTCCTTGTTAAGAAGTGACTGAAATAATATGGCAGGGTGACGATCGGCGCGGGAGCGCGGATCGTCTGACGAGAGGCGATCCAGCGGGATCACGTGGGTTTGGGTGCAGGCAGCGTGGGGCCGCGGCCCGATCCGTGACGGAGGAATTCGATGACACATATTTCGAATGTCGATGTCGAAATCGTGCCCGACGTCCGAGCGCGACGCAACGAGCACGCCGCGAAGGAGCCGAGCCGATCGCGGAGCATGCCGATCATTGCGCTGGCACTTGCGATGCTACCGCTGAATGCCGGAATTCTGCTTTACACCGCAAAGAATGCCGCGGACGTTCGCGAAAGCCGAGAAGCCCTTTCTGCGCTCAAACGATCGATCGACGGCCTGAAGCAGCAGATCAGCAAGCAGGCCGTGAACATCGCCGGCGGAGCCAAGGGCGACGAGATGGCGGCCGTTCGCAAATCGGTCGAGGAATTGCAGAAGGATGTCGCTGATCTCGCTGGTCGTGTAACTCCGAGCATGTTCGCGTCTAGCGGCAGCATGATCATCAGCGCGCCGGGGAAGGAAGTTCCCCAGCGCTTGTCGCCGTCATCCTATTCGGTTTCCGCTTCGGCATCCGCTGTTGATGACGTGCTGGCTGCGGCCGATCCCCAGGGCGGTTCCATTGCCAACTTGCCGCGCTACGAGCGAACCGTCTCGGCGGATGGCAAGCTCGTGCTGAGGAAGGTGCGCTAGACCGAGCCCGCCTTGAGACAGGTTATTGCCTCCAGATCCCTCGAAGCGCCGTCGCGGTGACATCAGGTATCGGGGCCGCTCGGTGTTATCTGCGCGTGCGTGGTGCAGGCGCGGATTTGCCCTCTTAGAAGAATTTGTGGAAACGAATCCACCCGAGGCGGTCTTGCGCGCCGAAAGACGTGAGGGCGGCCGCAAGCAGCCTATCGTTGCGCGTATTTGACGCTGTTCTTCATCAATTCGAGATTCTTCGCCGTGGTCTCGTTCGAGGGGTCGATCTCGTATGCTTTCAGGAAATACGTGCGGGCGCCGGGTAGGTCACCGCGCAGCAAGTGAGAGTAGCCGATATTGTTGTAATAGACGGCTGTGCCTCCGATCATCTTGGACAGCTGCACATAGGCACGATCCGAGCTATCAAACCGACCGACCATGTCGGACGAGGCAGCAAAGCCCAACCATGCGGCTGGGTCGCGCGGATAGACCTCAACTGCCTTCTTGTAGATCGCGTAGGACTTTCCGTAGTTCTTCTCCTGGAACTGGAGCTTGCCCGTGGTTACGAGCTCATCGTCCTTGTAGAAGGCTACCGCCGAATCATCGTTGAGTGTCTTCGCGCTATCACCAAAGGCGGCGACATCGTCGAGCGCATCCGATTGGCACCCGGCTAGCAGCAGCACCCCGGTGAGCAGTAGTGTAACGCGACGTGTTTTGCTCCGAGACATTTCCATTACGTTCCCCCAATTGTGGGTATCCTAGCCTCGCCTACGAATGCGCTCACCGGAAATCTTCCTGAAAAATACCTAATAAAGAAACAATTGAAATTGGGAGTAGCAATAAAGAGACACATGGAGGCCGACAGCTCGACTGAGCTCTCCAATTCCGCCTTTGAGTCTGCTATTCAAGGGGTGAAGCTGTGAGATGCCAACCAGGATGGGTTCGTGTGGCAGCAAGATGTGGCGACCCAACCGCTAGATCTCGTAAGCCTCGATTAAGCATCACCTTATATTTTCTGTCTGACACGCCCGCATCGGGTGTGCGGGCATGAAGGGAAAGAGACATGCGGGCGTTCGCACTGACCATTGTTCGACTTGGGCCCAGCGGAGCCTACATGATTGCGGCTCTCTCACTTTTGAGCATCGGGTTGCTTTGCAACGCCCCGTCCAGTCCGCTCGCCTGGGCCGTGTACACGAGTATGTTGCCAATGACGCGGACGCTCATACTCACGCTCATAACTGCTTCCGATTTGGCCTTTTGGGGGGCGGCCTTGATGCTATTTGTCGCCGCCGTCGTTGGCGGTTATCTGGCGGTTCGCCCGGAGCGATATCTGCGACTGCACTTCATTCATGCGCATGCGGCGCTTGTCGGCTCGGGACTCGCTGTACTGGAGATATCGCGAAACAGCGCAGGGCTCGCCAGCATCTCGTTTTCTCAACTTCCGCCGGTGGGCTGGCCGGTCGTCGACGGCTCGTTCGCGGCGTTCGCCTTGTTCGTTCTGGTACTCTTGGCGTGCCTCAGCATTCACGCGGCAATCATCAAGAACATCCTCGGTTCGTCAAAGAAATGAAATAATTAAACTGCTGATGAGTTCACGGACTCCTCACCTGGAATTGGGTATCTCATTTCGTGTGCTGATCCGATGTGAGGCATTCGAGCGGGCCACTCTCCGCAGGGTCTCACCAAGCGTTGTTTAAGCTGCCTGCCAGAAAATTGTCTATTTTGCGGCTGCTTTAGGTGGATCGCACACTCGCCGACTTTAAATTGAAGCCACTTGCGCGAAGGTTATTGAGGATATTGATGGAGTCGCTATCAATCGTCACCGATTTTGCCTCGATCATCCAGACGTCCTTGGCACCTGTTTTCCTGCTTGCCGGTACGGCGGGGTTTGTCAATGTCTATGCGACACGTCTCGGCCGCGTCTCGGACCGGGTTAACGAAGTGGGAGAGAAGGGCCGGGAGGGCGAAGCGCGGCGGATACAGCTGGACTATCTGCGCCGGCGAACCCTTGCCCTTGAGATAGCGGTCGCCTTGGGAACCTTGGCCGCGATTTGTACCGGCTGCGCCATCCTTAACCTGCTCGCCGGTGCGCTGGCGTTTGGATTCCGTGAGGAAAATCTGTTCTGGTTCTTCGGCGGCGCGATCGTCTCGCTCATCGTCTCGCTTGTGGCATTCCTGTATGAGATGCTCATCGCCGGGCGCAACATGCTGCGCCAGATGCGGATGGATCAACCGCCTGCCGGGCGCGATTGAGTCTCGCGAGACGGCTGAGATAAAGTCCAGTGAGACCGTCGACAATGGAGGGTTTCATCGACGCCTTAGACGAGCCCGTTTCAAGGCTAAATATTCTCGATCGGACCATGCATTCGGGAGTATGTCAGGCAACTCGGTTCAGATGAGCGAGGGAGTTACGTCCGGCCGCTAATTTAAAGGTCAGAGCGTCGGCGCCGCTATCGACTGTTGACTAAATATTAGAAACTGCGGTTGAATGGCGGTGGGGGAAATCCATAACGGTCATGCTCAATGACGATGCTTCTTTATTCATTCGGAAGGGCTGCCGTCGACTACCGGCTCGCCTATACGATTCTCGTCGTGCACTCTGTGGCCATGGCGAGCTTGGTTTGGTATCTTGATGTCGATCCGCATTACCAAACCGCATCACTCTATGTGAACTGGTCCTTTTCGGCGGTTTCGAGTATGGCGTCCCTTTATATGATGTGGACCGTGCTTATGATGCTCGCAAGAAGGGAAGAGCACCCCACGGCGGCGCTGAAGACGCACATGGAAAAAATTCTGCTCCGGAACGATAGACTGGCGCACGCAGCGCATTCGACCGGAATCTTTGTCGCGATGATCTTTGTGTTTAGCACGGTCAAGTCGACGATTCCGGTGATCGCTCCATTTTCTTGGGACCAGACTCTTTTTCGGCTGGACCGAGCATTGTTCGGTGGCGTTGATCCATATGTCGTGACTAGCAAAGTGTTTGGCAACGCATATGGGCTCGTCGCTTTGAACTTTGTCTATAATCTCTGGATGGTTATATTTACCGTATCGATGGTCGTAGTTCCGTGGATCGGCAATCATGAGTTACGGTTGCGGTACATCTTCACGACTCTGCTGACCTGGTTTGTAGGCGGTAACGTTGTGGCGCTCCTGTTATCGTCGTCCGGGCCTTGCTTTGTGGAACTCCTTTACGGTGACGACACTTACGCGCCATTGATGACCCTGCTCAAGGACGTCAATGCCGTGACCGGTATGGTGTGGGCGCTTATCGCGCAGGATATCCTTTGGGAGTCGTACACGCGTGATGTCGGGGGGATCTCCGGTATCTCCGCGATGCCTAGCCTACATGTAGCGGTGGCTGTAATCATCGCATGCGTGGCCTGGCAGCGCGGGGGCCTGTGTCGTGGCATTGGCTTGGTTTATGCCGTGACGATCTACATCGGCTCGATCCAACTCGGCTGGCACTACGCGACGGACGGGATCATGGGGGGTGGTATAGCGCTCCTGTTTTGGAACGCGTCTGCGTATCTGACTGATTGGTCTCTGTCGCGACGCCTCGAGCCGACCGAAGCCGTCTAAGGGGTGCGGCCTCAAAATGGATCATGCAGCGAACGCCTATGCAGCGATAAAGCTGAACGTGCCGGGGGTGAGGAGACGCTGCCGCCGTCCACACAGCAACGGCACTTAAACTATTTGCTACTTTGGGCTTGATGAAACCGAGGCGTCCCGCCCCAAGTAGAGCACTCCTACCCCTCAACCGCTCCTAGCCAGCGACGGCCAGCTTCTGTTTGCATCGGCTCGGTCCGAGGGGCGGTCAGGACCGATTCGCGAAGATGTCGCTCAACGCCTCGGCAGGTCCCCTGCCTTGTCCGTCAAGCAGCCAGGCAATATTCACCTGCAGAATTCGCGCCAGCATATCGAGGCGGTTGGCCCTGGGCTCGGCGCGATCGTTTTCCCAACTGGTCCACGTATCTTCGGTCACACCGGCGACGGCGGAAATCTGCTCGACGCTAAGGCCCGCGGCATCGCGGGCGAGGGAGATGCGGCCACCAATCGTGTCATCACTGGTATCGCGTGCGGCGCGCGGCGCAAGGGTGTCGTTCAGCATATCGATGCTCCTTTGTCTGAAGAACCGTCCGCGGACGATGTCGCGGGCGGAAGCGGAAAATCGGCGCGTCGGGGTCAGCCGCCTTCCTTGGCGAGCCAGGCCTTGATCTGGTCCGGGTGGTCCGCGATGTATTTATCGACGGCCTTCTCGTAGGAGGTCTCCTGGGCATTGAACATCGCCGCCTCGAGATCGCCGATCGGCAGCTTCATGCGCGACAGAAAACCGGCGACCTCCGGATTGTCCTTCTCAAAATCCTTGCGGGCGAGCACATCCACGTGTTCGGCTTTTCCGAGCGCGTTCTTCGGGTCGTCGATGTAGCGAAGCTCGTACTTGCCGAACATCCAGTGCGGGCTCCAGGATGTCGCGACGAACCACTGTTCGTTGCGGATCGCCCGGTCGATGGATGTCAGCATCCCGGCCTCGCTGGAGATCTGCAGCTTGTAACCGTCGAGTTCGTAATCCTTGACGGCTTGCTCGGACAGGCGCGTAAGGCCCGCGCCGGGATCGATGCCTTCGATCCGGCCCTTGAGTTTCTCCTTCACATCGTCCTTCTTGAGGTCGTCGATCGAGGCGATCGCGTCTTCGGGAATGTATTTGGGCACTACCCAGCCGAGTTTGGCGCCGTCATAGACGGTGCCGAGCGTCGTCACCTTGTCCTTCACTTTGGCAAAGTAATCGGCGTGGGTTTCGGGCAGCCATGCCATCATCATCGCGTCGAGGTCGCCGCGGCTCACACCCTGGTAAAGTGGTGCGATGTCGGTCTGAACCAGCTCGACCTCGTGGCCGAGTTCGTCCTTGATGAGCTTTGCGGCGAGCTTGGTCACGAATTCGGCGTCGGACCAAGCGGCCCAGCCAATCTTGACCGGGGTCTTGTCTTCGGCGAAGGCCGAACCGAACGTGCCGGCGGCGATACCGGCCGCGAGGCTCACTGAAACGAGGGTCTTGAACATTGTTGCTCCTTTTTTGAAGGTTCGCATTTGGCGGCGTGAACGTCGCCATCTTTGGCGCAAGTCCGCCGGTCGTCAGGCCGTGGCGGCCGAGACCTCGGGCTGTTGCGTCTGTCGCCGGAAGAGGCGGAACCCAAGGGAGGCCCGCTCCTTTCCGAAGCTCTGGGTAAGGCGGTCGAGAACGACCGCGAGAATGACGACGGCGAGGCCGCCTTCGAAGCCGGTGCCAACATCGAGCCGCTGTATGCCGGTCAACACCGTGTTGCCGATGCCGCCCGCACCGATCATCGATGCGATCACGACCATGGACAGGGACAGCATGATCGTCTGGTTGATGCCGGCCATGATCGAAGGCATGGCGTTTGGAAGCTGTACCTTGCAGAGCAACTGCAGGGCAGTGCAGCCGAAGGCATTGCCGGCCTCGATGAACTCCACATGCACCTGCCGGATGCCGAGATTGGTAAGGCGCACGACCGGCGGCATGGAAAAGATGACGGTTGCGATCGTCCCCGGTACGGCGCCGAGGCCGAAGAACATCGCAGCCGGGATCAGGTACACGAAGGCCGGCATTGTCTGCATCAGATCGAGCACCGGCCGAACGATGGCGGCAACCCGGTCGCTGCGGGCCATGGCAACGCCGAGCGGCAAGCCGATCAGCATCGCAACGAGGGTCGAAGCGAGGACCAGCGACAGTGTCTCCATCATGGCGGACCAAAGCCCCATATGGTCGACGAGGAAAAGCGAGAGGGCGGTGAAGACCGCGAAGCCGAAGCCGACGCGCCACAGCGAAAGCAGCACGAAGACGGCGAGCCCGATGGACATGGGGGTCGCGAGCAGCAGCGCCTGGATGTTGTTCGTCACGGCGCCGATGGCCGCAGCAATGAGGTCGAGCAACGGCGCGAAATTGTCGAGCACGTAGTTGACGGCGCTGTCAACGCCGTCGCCGATATCGAAAGTCATGATTTGTCTCCGAACTGGCGGGATCAGGCGGTGCGATCGAGCGTCTCGAGAAGCGCAGATTTGCTGATGGAACCGAGGTAGCGGTCGGCTTCGTCGATGACGGGCACGGGAAAGGGGCTGGCCGCGACCGTGCCGAGCACATTGGAGAGGCTCTCCGATGCGAGGATCGGCGCGATGTCCGGCAGGAAGGCCCGCCGGTAGGAATGGCCTGCACCGTCGCGTGCGGTGTCGATCAGCGAAGTACGGCTGACCATGCCGTGATAGGTCTTGTCTCGGCCGAGGATGATGGCGACTTCCCTGTCGAAGTGCTCCATGCGCTCCAATGCGGCAGCGGCGGAAACACCTTGACGCTCGATGATGGTGACCTGCGTCTTGCGCGCGACGTCGCCCGCACGAAAGACCTGCGAAACGTCGACGTTGCGAAAGAACGAGCGCACGTAGTCATTGGCGGGCTTGAGCACGATCTCGTCGGGCGTGCCGACCTGTACGACCTCGCCGTTCTGCATGATGCAGATGCGGTCGCCGATGCGCATGGCTTCGTCGAGATCATGGCTGACGAAGACGATCGTCCGGCTGTGCTCGGCCTGAAGCCGGACGAGTTCGTCCTGCATTTCGGTGCGGATGAGCGGATCGAGCGCGGAAAAGGCCTCGTCCATCAAAAGCACCGACGGTTCGCCGGCCAAAGCGCGGGCGAGGCCGACGCGCTGCTTCATGCCACCGGAAAGTTGATCAGGGCGGCTATTGTCGTAGCCATCGAGCCCGACAGCCTGCAGTGCTGCGCGGGCCCGTTGCTTGCGTTCCGCCTCGCTGACGCCGGCGACTTCGAGACCGAAGGCGGCATTGTCGATGACGTTGCGGTTGGGCAGAAGCGCAAAGGACTGAAAGACCATACTGATGTCGCGACGGCGCAGTGCGATCAGCTCGCCGCGCGGCATGCGCGCCACGTCCCGTCCCTCGATCTCGATCGAACCGGTCGTGGGTTCGATCAGGCGGTTGATGAGGCGCAGCATGGTCGACTTGCCCGAACCCGAAAGGCCCATGATGACGAAGATCTCGCCGGCGCGAATGTCGAAGCTCGCGTTGTTGACGCCGATGGTGCAGCCCGTCGCTGCGTGGATTTCAGACTTGGTCTTGCCGGCGTTCAGGAGACGGAGGGCCTGTTCCGGCCGCTCACCAAACACCTTGAAGACGTTCTTGATACTGATCTTGACCGGTCGGTCGTTTGCCGAGGGGTCGCTCTCAGTTGCAAATGCCATATGTACTGGGCCCGGCTCCGGAAGCAGGGCACTCTCCTTCGTTTGATGGGGGCTGATGAAGCAATCAGCGAAGAGGGAAGACGCGCTCACCAAAATGCTTCGCAAATACGATGGCGCGTCGCAATATGGATATCTATTGGCACGTTCGTGCTGAAAAGTCCATGCTATGGGAATAAATATCTATAAATATCAAGGATCGCCATGTGGATGTGGAATGGCTTCGCAGCCTCTCTGGACCGCCAGGCGAACGGATCCCGACTATTCAAAGGGCCGCGCTTGCGCTGGGGGGCTGGACGTTCGAGGTGCGGCCGTGCGTCCCGGCGGCGTCTGGCCCAGGGTGAGTGTCTTTCCTTGAAGACCCGACCCTCATCTTCCGGTAGCGTCAGGCGATCTGCGCGGCGAGGTAGCGAAACATGGCAACGATTCTGGTCCCGGGTTTCATGCTCGACGCCGATCTTTGGCGCGATGTGGCGCCCGCGTTGAGCGACTTTGGTCCCGTTTCATACGCAGATCTTTCGCAGGACAGTTCGATAGCGGCCATGGCGCGCCGCGCTCTCGCGGAAGCGCCGCCCAAGTTCGTGCTCGTCGGCTTCTCGATGGGCGGGTACGTCGCTCGGGAAATCGTGCGGCAGGCTGCCGGTCGGGTCTCAGCCCTTGTGCTTGTCGCAACATCCGCACGCGGCGACAGCAACGTCGAACTTCAGCGGAAGGCCGCAATCTCCGGGCAGACAGGCAGCGCCGTTTTCAAGGGACTGAGCAGGGTGGCCGTCGCCTCGTCGCTGCATCCCGACAATGCCGACCGCGCGGACATTGTCGAGCGCATTCAGGCGGCGGGGCAGCGGTTGGGAGGCGATGTCTTTCGCAGGCAGTCGCTGATCGATCGGCGAGATGAACGGGATGATCTGAAAACGATCAACTGTCCGACCCTCGTCATTGCTGGGGAACAGGACCGATTGAGGTCTCGAGCCGAAGCGCTCGAGCTTCATGAGGGGATCGCCGGCTCAGGCCTCGAAGTTATCGAAAACACCGGGCACATGGTTCCGATGGAGGCGCCACAGTGCCTCGCGACCGTCATGGGGGAGTGGCTCGATCGACAACGCGCCGGATGGTGATGGGCGCTGCTGGCGCGGGCTCAAGCCACACCATGCTTGCAGAGGTTGGGCGGCGTTGGCCGCCCATTCGATTGACGGCTTCGCAACCGGCTCGCTTAGAGCGCAATGACGGCTTCGATTTCGACCTTTGCGCCCTTTGGCAGCGCGCTCACTTCGTAGCAGGCGCGTGCGGGGAACGGCTTGGAGAAGAAGCCGGCATAAACCTTGTTGATTTCGGCGAAATTGCCGAGATCGGTCAAAAGGACCGTCGTCTTGACGGCGTTGGAAAGGCTCGTGCCGGCGGCGGCTGCGATGGCGGCAAGGTTCTTGAGGCACTGATCTGCCTGCGCGATCGCGTCGTCCGAGTTGAACTCTCCGGTCGCCGGATCGATCGGCAACTGGCCGGAGACGAACAGCAGGTTGCCGACCTTGATCGCCTGCGAGAAGGGGCCGACGGCACCCGGCGCGTCGTTCGTGTGGATTTCCTGGATCATGATTTGTCTCCTCGAAAGTGGTTGAACGGAGCCGCTTAAGCGTAGCGGGCGATTGCGAGATCGGTCGCGTCGATCTCAGGCTTGCGGCCGCTGACGAGATCGGCGATCACCCGAGCCGAACCGGAGCTCATCGTCCAGCCGAGCGTACCGTGGCCCGTGTTGAGATAGAGACCCTCGACCTTGGTCGCGCCGATGACGGGCGTACCGTCCGGCGTCATCGGGCGAAGGCCCGACCAGAAGCTCGCCTTCGACACGTCGCCGCCGGGGAAGAGGTCGGTGACAGAGTGTTGAAGTGTAAGGCGACGGGGCTCGCCGAGATCGTTGGTGTAGCCGGAAATCTCGGCCATGCCGCCGACGCGGATGCGGTCGCCGAGCCTGGTGATGGCGATCTTGAAGGTCTCGTCCATCACGGTCGATTCCGGTGCGCGCGAGGCGTCGGTAATCGGGATCGTCAGGGAATAGCCCTTGACCGGATAGACCGGCAGGCGGATGCCGTGCGGCCCGACAAGGAGCGGCGAGAAGCTGCCAAGTGCCACCACAACGGCGTCGGCCTGCAACGTCCCATGCGCGGTGACAACGCCGCGGACGCGACCGCCCTCGACGTCGAGGCCGCGAATGATGCTGCCATAGTTGAAGCGCACGCCGAGTTCTTCGGCTTTTTTCGCGAGCGCGTTGCTGAACTTGAAGCAGTCGCCGGTCTCGTCCTTCGGCGTCAGCAGGCCGCCGACGATCTTTTCGCGCACGTGCTTCAGTGCCGGCTCGACACGGATGCAGCCGTCGCGGTCGAGGACCTCGTAGGGAATGCCGTCAGCGGCGAGCGCCTTGACGTCCTTGCCGGAGGCATCGAGCTGCTGCTGCGTGCGGAACAGTTGCAACGTGCCCTGCATCCGCTCGTCATAGGCAATGCCCGTCTCTGTCCGCAGCGTGGCGAGGGAGATGCGGCTGTAGTCGGCAAGGCGCAGCATCCGGCTCTTGTTGATGGCGTAGCGCTTGGACGTGCAGTTGGAGAGCATCTTCACCATCCACGACAGCATGGCCGTGTCGACCTTCGGCCGCAGGATCAGAGGCGCGTGCTCCATGAACAGCCACTTCATCGCCTTCATGGGGATGCCGGGTGCTGCCCAGGGCGAGCAGTAGCCGAAGGAGACTTCGCCGGCATTGGCGAAGCTCGTCTCCAGGGCAGGGCCGGCCTGACGGTCGATGACCGTCACCTCATGTCCCGCCTTGGCGAGCTGGTAGGCCGACGTCACGCCGATGATGCCGGCGCCGAGAACGATAACTTTCATGATGCCCTCAAGCAAAAAGAGAAGGGGTCAGCGGTATAGCCGCTCGTAGCGCTGGCCGAGGCCGGTCAGAATTTCATAGGCGATGGTGCCGGCGTCGCGTGCAATATCTTCAAGCGCCTGATGGGGGCCGAGCACTTCCACAAGGCTGCCAAGGTGCAGGCGACCTTCCGGCAGAGCGGAGATGTCTACGGTGATGCTGTCCATCGAGACGCGACCGACGATCGGCAGGCGAATCCCGTCACAATAGACGGCGCCCCGGTCGCTCAGGCACCGCGGCAGACCATCCGCATAACCGGCGGCAATGGTGGCAAGACGGGTTTCGCCAGCGGCAATATGGGTACCGCTGTAGCCGACGCGCGCGCCGGCGGGGACCGTGCGGGTCTGCACGACCGCAACATCGAGGCGCAGGACGGGGGCCATCGGATTCGGTTGGTCGGCGATCGGTGCCCCGCCGTAGAGCGCGATGCCGGGGCGGGCAAGTACACCGTGATAGGGCCTGCCGAGGAAGATGCCGCCCGAATTGGCGAAGCACAGGTCGAACTCCGGGAATTCAGCCGTGATACGGCTCATCTCGGCAAGCTGGCTTCCGTTCTGTTCGCTCGCAGCCTCGTCGGCGGAGGCAAGGTGGCTCATGATGAACCGGACATCAATGTGGTCGCCGAGCAGGCTGGCAACGGCAGCGCGTTCTGCCGGTGGAATGCCGAGGCGCGACATGCCGGTATCGAACTGCAGCGCCGCCGGCAGCTTACGGCCGAGCGTCCTCGCAGTCTGGCTCCAGCGCTGCAACTGCTCCAGCGAATTGATGATCGGCACGATGCCGCGCTCGGCGCAGGCCGTTTCATTGCCGGGCTGAAGGCCGTTCAACACATAGATAATGGCATCGGTGGCGAGAGTTGGCTGGAGGCGCAGGGCCTCGACGAACTGGGCGACGAAGAAGTGGCGGCAGCCGTGTTCGTATAGCCTGGCCGCGACCCTGACGGCGCCGAGCCCGTAGGCGTCCGCCTTGACGACTGCTGCGGCACGCGCCGGCGCGACTTCCGCCGCCAGCTTTTCATAGTTGCGAGCAATGGCCGCAAGGTCGATGGTCAGGTAGCCCGATGCGCCGCCTGTGGCGGTCGCCGCGTGTTGCCTTTTCGCCTGTACTGTCCCGTCCATTCCAGCCTCCCCGTATTGGCGCGAGACTAGTGAAACGATCGTGAAATTTCCCAGGAAAGAATGATTGATCGTTGCGTGAAATCATGATCATTGAAAGAAACAAAGATGAATTGGAATGATCTTTCATGTCCGCGCTTGATGCGATAGACCGCAATATTCTTCGCCTGCTTCGGCTGGATGCCCGACGAAGCAATGCGAGTCTCGCCGCAGAAGTCGGCCTCTCCCCATCGGCCTGTCTTCGGCGCATAAAACTGATGGAACAGGCCGGCGTTATCCGCGGCTATACCGCTCTGGTGGACACGTCGAACGTCGAAGCTTCCATTGCCGTGATCATCAACATCACGCTCGATCGCCAGACGGAGGACTACCTCGACCGTTTCGAGGCCGCGATACGCAGGCACCCGGAAATAAAGGAATGTTTCCTGATGACCGGCGGGTCGGACTATCTCTTGCGCGTCGAAGTTGCCAATGCCGGCGAGTTCGAGCGCATTCACAAGGAAATCCTCTCCGCTCTTCCTGGTGTCTCGCGGATCCACTCGAGCTTTGCGATCCGTAATGTGCTCGCTACGCGGACCGGCACGAAGCGTTCAATGCGACAATAGAGACGACGAGACGCAGGCGCAGATTCCGCTTGCGTGAAGTGCACACGCGTGCAAATGTGCACGCGTGTGCAATGGAGTCTCCCGATGAACGATCACAATCCGCGCTATTCGAATGACCTCGCAGGACGGGCGTCGTTATGTCGGGACGTCATTCGCTCTGCCGGCGCATTGGTGCTGAGCGGCTTCAAGGAGAGTTCCGAGCGCGGCTTCTCGCTGAAGGGGCCACAGGATTTCCTCACGGAAACCGATGCCGCATCCGAGGCCCATATCCGTCAGGCTATCACCACGCACTTTCCTGGAGATGCGTTTCTGGGCGAGGAGGGCGGCGGCTCGATCGGCGACCGCGTGTGGGTCGTCGACCCGGTGGACGGCACCGCCAATTTCGCGCGCGGAATTCCGCATTTCTGCATTTCGATCACCTATGTCGAAGGGGGCAGGGCAGAGATCGGCGCGATCTACAATCCGGCCCAGGACGAGCTCTACTTTTGTCGACGAGGCGCTGGTGCGACTTTGAACGGCAAGCCCATAAGCATCTCGTCGACGGTCACCTTCGATGCAGCCTCCGTCGAAATGGGCTGGTCACGCCGGGTGCCGGACGAGACCTATCTACAAACCATGCGGTTGATGCTCGCCAAGGGCGCCAATGTCCGGCGCGGGGCGTCCGGAGCACTGGCGCTTGCCTATGTCGCTGATGGGCGCTCCGATGCCTATGTGGAGCTGCACATGAACTCCTGGGACTGCCTCGCCGGGCTCCTGCTCGTTGCCGAGGCCGGCGGCGTCGTGTGCCCGTTCCTGGAGATCGGCAGTCTCCGGGACGGAGGACCGGTGCTTGCATCGACGCCGGCCATCGCCGACGGTGTCAGCGAAGCCTCCGGCATTCCGATCCTTGCCCACGAACGGACCGCTGCGCTTCAGCCGGCGTGAACCAACGATCGGCGGAGCGCCTCGTTCGACGACAACAGAAGGAAACTACAATGGACGCACCGGTTTACGCGCGACCCGCAATCAGCCTGATCGCCACGGAACTTGGCCCCCGTAGAGCGGATCTCTATATCGGCGGCAGCGACGGCGCGCGCGACATGGAACTGCTCAAGCGTCACGGGATCACCATCGTCGTCAACTGTGCGGTCAACCTCGATATCAATCTCGTGCGTGAGGAGGAGGTCGCGGTCAATGACGACCTCTGCGCAAGTGGCTACGCGGACATACGCTACTACAAGCTCGGCATGATCGATGGCGACGGCAGCCCGGATACGATGATGCTTGGTGCCTACTACATTCTCGACGGAGCCCTGCGTCAAACGATGCCTAAACGCCCGACCTACCCCTTCATCGACGGCGGCAACATTCTGGTGAACTGCCGCGGCGGGCGCAGTCGCTCCGTGTCGCTGGTGGCGCTTTTCCTGCACAAGCAACAGCCGCACCTGTTTCCGACCCTAGACGCCGCGGTCGCCCATATCCGCGAGCATCGCGAGCTGCGGCCGGACGAATGGTTCGAAACACCGAAGCCGATGCTGTACGAGGCGGCGCGGCGCGCCTCCACCTGGATCGATCTCGTTGAAGCGTCCCGCGCGGAGGCGAATGCCAATGGCTGACTTGCCGCGGATCGCCGTGATCGCTGACGCCCACTTTCATGATCTTGAGACCGACTTCGCGTTTCCAGGCATCGAGGTCGATGGGAAGGCGTTGGCCATCAGAAGCTGGGCCGATACGCGTGAGTCGACCCGCGTATTCAACGAGAGTGCGAGGGCACTGGACGAGGCATTGGCGGAGGTGGCTCGGCGCGCAATCCGTCACGTCGTCTTGCTGGGCGACTATACGGATGACGGCCAGCGGCAAACCGCAGAGCGCCTGCGCGCCATTCTGGAGCGGCATGAACGCGAGCATGATACGCGCTTCTACGCACTCCCCGGCAACCACGACATTTTCGGCCCGAAGGGCCGCCATCACACCAAGCAGTTTCTCGATGTGAATGATGCGAGGGTCCTCGTCACCAGCGATGAGGAAATGGCCTGCCCCGGCACCTACACGACGCCGTCCATGTATTGCGAGGGGTATCCGACGGGCCTCGCGCCGATGGCCGCATTCGGATACTTCCGAAGGTCCGACGATATCCATTGGGAGACCCCGTTCGGCGCCTCGGACAAGGTCGAAGACCGTCTCTACGACGTTTCGTCCCCAGATGGCCGAAACCGCTACGCGCTGATGGACGCTACCTATCTGGTCGAGCCGGAGCCCGGTCTCTGGCTGATGATGATCGACGCCAACGTGTTCGAGCCGCGCGACGGCATGTTCCCACAAGGCGATGAGGCGGCTTTCGTCGATAGTACCGGGGCCGGCTGGAATGCGCTTTTGAAGCTGAAGCCGTTCATCATCGATTGGATCGCCGACGTCTCGGCACGCGCCCGCAGGCTCGGAAAGACGCTTCTTGCCTTCTCGCACTATCCGGTTCTCGATCCCTTTGATGGGGCAACGGGTGCCGAAGGCGTGCTTTTCGGCGAGACGAACATTGCACGCAGAACGCCGCGCAAGGAAGTCGCGCAGGCGCTGATCGACGCGGGGATGACGCTGCACTTCAGCGGGCATCTGCATGTCGAGGGCGTCACGCGCCGAGGATCCGGCGAGGGTGTGCTCACCAATATCGCCGTGCCGTCCCTGGTGGCCTTTCCGCCCGCCTTCAAGATCGTCGAGCCATCCGCTTCTGCTCTGCTGGTCGAAACCGTCGAGCTGTCCTCCAGCGCCGTCGATCCGCGCATCTCGTGTGGCTATCGGCGAGAAATGGCCCATCTCACGGAAGAAGCTGATAGCGCCTTTGACGTCTCCGACTACGGATCGTTCCTGAAAGCGCATAAACGCGCCCTGGTTCAGTATCGCTACTTTCTCAAGGAGTGGCCGAAGGAAGCCGTCGAAGAGATCTCCGGGCTCACTGTCGAGGATGTCTGCAAACGCCTCGGCGGGCCGGGCGCGATCGAGAGTGTGACCGCGGCATGTCCGCCCGAGGACGCCACTGACTTGGTTCGCCTGGAGATGCTTGAGCTGATCACCGATTGGTATTGTCTGCGCCAGGCAGCCGTGCTTGCGCTCGACAAGATCCCCAGGCCGCGCCTCAGGCTCTATCGAGCGCTCGCTGCACGGTTCGGTAGTGCTGCGGAAGGTGGTTGGGACGGCTCGACTGACACTTTCCTCTCGATCTTCTTCGGTGCGTTCGACGCCTTTCTTGATCGTGCCGGAACCGGCAGTCTTCGTGTCCACATCGAGAGCACGCCCTCCAACGTGGAGGCGGCCTAAACATGGTCCATCAACTGTCCGTCACTGCCGCCTCGATAGCACCTCCGGCGACTTTTGTCGAACTGCGGGAGTCCTGTCGCCTCGGTGTACGGCGGTTGAAGGGCGGGCGGCTGGAGGTGGCGAAGTTCGTCCTTGGCCATCCCTATGACGTTGCCTTCGCGAGCGCGCGCGAGGTGGCCGAGCGCAGCGGCGTCTCGACGACGACGGTGATGCGCCTCGTCAACGATCTTGGCTTCGAAAGCTACGCTGCCTTTCAGCAGTTGTTCCGGGCGGAATTGCTGCGGGGCCGGCAGTAAGGCTGCTCAAGGGGAGGGAGCCGTGGATTCGGCGAACGTCAGCATCAATCTCTTCGGCGCTGTGGCCCTTCTCCTCTTCGGTCTCGGCCAGGTGCGCGAGGGCATGCAGCGCGCCTTCGGCGCTCGGCTGAAGGCTGGCCTTGCGGCCGGAACGCGCGACGGCTTTCGCTCCTTCTTCTCCGGCCTCGTCGCGACCGTTGCGCTGCAGAGTTCGACCGCGACTGCCCTGATGGTGGCGTCATTCGTCGAGCGTGACCTCATCCTGCCGCGCATGGCGCAAGTGGGTCTGCTTGGCGCCAATGTCGGACCGGCGATGACCGCCTGGATCGTCGCATTGGGCCTGGGATGGCTTTCGCCGCTTTTGCTGCTTTGCGGTGTTGTCGTCGGGCGCGGAAGCTCGAATGCCCGCAAGGGGGCAGGTGCCGCGCTCGTCGGTGTTGGGCTGATCTGATCGGCGCTGCCACCGAACCGCTTCGAACGTCTGTGGCGCTTTCTGCCTTCCTCGCGCTCCTCGACAATGCCTGGCCGGTTGCGTTGGTCATCTCCGCAGCCCTTGCCGTCCTTGCCTCGTCCAGCCTCGCGATCGCGGTGCTGATCCTGTCCCTTGCCGCATCCGGCCAGCTTTCGACCGGGCTGCTTATCGTGCTCGTTCTTGGCGCAAATCTCGGTGGGGCCGTGCCGCCGGTTCTTGCAACGCTCCATGCGGCGCCCAGCGCCCGACGTGTCGCGCTTGGAAATCTGATCGTCCGGGCAGTTGGTTGCCTCCTGGCACTGCCGTTGGATGGCTACTCCGGCCATTTGCTCAAACTATTGCCGCTGTCGCATGACAAGCTGCCGGTCGACGCGCATCTTGGCTTCAATCTCGTGCTGGCGGCCTTGGCTGCTCCCTTCGCCCGGCCGCTTTCTCGTCTGACGGCGCGGCTGCTGCCGGACGCGGCGAAAGCCGAGGATGGCCCGTCGTTTCTGGAGCAGGGCGATCTGCAGACGCCGGTTGCGGCCCTTGCCGGAGCCAGCCGGGAGGTCCTCGGCGTCGGCGACATGTTTCGCGCTTCCCATTCGAGCGGAAGAACTTCTTTTAATCCGGAATCAAATTCACGACCAAGCGGAAGCGCAACCATGCTTTCCTTGATGCGAACCGGCCATGCCTGATTTGGGAGGCAGGCAGAAGGATTCATCAAAACGTCTCTGATTTCACTAGGGTCAGGACCCATTAAAGTATTGAATTGAGGTTTGATGGATGATTCAAGG
>NZ_JAEPRP010000107.1:0-24572 GCF_016652895.1 Ensifer sp. SSB1 | reverse complement strand
TGCGCGGCCTGTCATACGGCGAGCGAACCGGTCAATCGCGTCGGGCCGAGCCTCATGGGGGTTGTCGGCCGGCCGGTGGCATCGATCCCTGACTACAGCTACTCGGCGGCGATGAAAGCTTTCGGCGCCGAGGGTCATGTCTGGGACGAGGCGACGCTGAGCGAATATCTGCTCAGCCCCAAGGCGATGGTCGGCGCCACCAAGATGACTTTTCCCGGTCTCAAGAAGCCTCAGGACATTGCCGACGTGATCGCCTACCTCAAGGCGCCGCCGGCTGGCAAATAGGCAATGCCTTCAATATCTCAAGCACTTCGCTGCAACGCTTGATCGAAAAAAGCCGCGGCTGCAGGCTTGTTCTCTGTCCATAAACACCCTTTATATAACTGCAATCGAAGGCTGAATAATTTGGCTGGGCTGGCGGATCGCGCCACGGTGGATCGAGGGGCAGGACATGGCGACTCTTCAGAACTTTGACGCGGAGATCGAGAAGACGAAGGGCGTCGTCGACCAGATGCGCGGCAAGCTCGAACAATCGAGCGTCGTGCTGGAGCAGTTCGCCAAGGCCGAGACCAAGCTTGGCGACGTCAACTTCGACATCGAGAACGCCCGCATCCAGGACGTGATCAACCAGCAGAAGGTGATGGAAGCCAACATCGCCGATCTGATCATCGGCCTCGAGGATGCGACGAATGTCTTCGGCTCCGAGTTCGAGAGCATGAAGAACTATACCGGCTACGAGAAGTTCATCGGCATCTTCTCCAAGCAGAAGATGCAGCGCATGCGCACCGACCGCGTGCGCAACATGTCGCTTGCCGGCAACCTGCAGGAGCTCTTGTCGAAGTCCGACATGATCGTCGGCATCCTCAAGGAACAGAAGTCGATTCTCGACCAGCGCTACAAGACCTCGGAGCAGAGCCTGATCCAGGTGATCGAACGCCGCAAGGGCACGATGGCGAACCTCGAAGAGGTGCAGAAGCGCATCGAGGAGCTGAACCCGCTGCTGCTCGACATCGAAAACCGTATCGCCGCCTCGACCGAGCAGAAGGTCCGCACCGAGCTCGAAGGCGAGCGCTCGGCGCTTGCGACCGAATACAACGAGAAGCAGGCCAAGGAGCAGGAGCTGCTTGCCGAGAGCCAGACGCTCGAGCGCTACACCTCAATGTTCCAGACCTTCGTCGATTCACTCAACAATCAGATCGCCGCGCAGAACACGCTGATCAACAAGCTGACGATCGATACCGAGCAGCGCATCGTGCTCTACAAGGCGCTGGAAGATTCGCTGAAGACCGCCGCCCAGCAGGACGTCGCCCACAAGATCAACACGCTCGGCAGCCAGGTCGACACCGCCGCCGAAGAGACGATGGCCGGCATCGGCGCCGCAGCGCAGCGCCACATCGGCGATCTCCTCGAAATGCATGAAAAGAACATGCTTTCGACGCAGGATATCCAGCGCCGCAAAAAGCTGGCGGACGACGCTTTTGCCCGCCGCTTCCAGACTGTCATGGACAAGCACAACACTGCCAACTACGTGAAGCAGTGATCGGCAGGCGCATGATCCGAACCGAGTTTGCCGTCTGGCACGCGCCACGGGGATTTGCATGAAAGTCGCGGCTTCATCCGCTGTCGCACAATATTTCGCGTCGATCCACGCGGCGCTCGCCGGGCTCGAACTCTTTCTCGGCGACCGCAACTCGCCGCTCTATCGCAACACTGTCGTCGGCGAAGTGATCGTTCCCTATCTCAGCCGGTTGAAGGCTTCGATCGACTGCTGGGAAAACAGGATCGGCTTCGTCGACCAGTTCCGGATCTCGCGCGCCGAAAGCGGTTTCCCGGTGTTCCAGAACGTGCTGGAGCTGGAGAACGATCGCCAGACGGCGGCCAAGCGCCTCGCCGACATTCCCTCGGCCGATGCGCTGCGCGACGAGATGGTCGATTTCATCCTGAGGCAGAAGGCTTTTCCCGAGGCGCTGCAGACGCGTATGGCGGAGCGGCTCTATCTTGAGCAGATCGGCAAGGGCGAGATCTTCTCGCCCTTCATCCTGCCGGAAACCATCCGCGTTGCCGTCAACTCCAAGACGATGCGGCCCTATTACGTGGTGAGCTGGGGTGCCTTCGACGGGGCCAATACCCTGCCGATGGTCTACATGGCGACGATCGAGGATTCCTCGGAAAAGATCGTCGACATGCTGGTGACAGCGGACGGCAAGCTCAATCCTGAGGTCGAGATACCGTTGCCGGTCGGCGGCCTGCTCAATCCGGATCTCGCCAGCCGCTTCGACGATTTTGCGTCCAAGAACAGCAGCTATTCGCTGACGCCGGTGACGATCGCCACCAATCTCGACAAGGATTTTGACGAGCTGCACCCGAAGCAGCTGCGCCGCATCGTGCTCGGCCCCTTCTATTCGGCGGGGATCACCGAGAACAATGCGCGCATCAACGACATTCTCTCCAAGGTGCGCAAGACCGAGAATGCCTGGCTTCTGACCTGGACGGTGCAGGAGGTCTTCTCGAAATCGGAGCGGCCGGCCAAGCGCGGCTTCTGGTCGTCGACACCGGCGCAGGAGGAATTTCACATCGATACCGCCAATCTGGAAGCGACGCGCATGGGGGTCTCCTCCTACGAGAAACACGCGCTGGTGCCGCACGACGCCTATCAGGCGCTCTATGCGGCGGGTGAGGCGGAGCAGGTGTTCGGCGACTACAAGGTCCACGTCATTTCCGGCAACCAGGTCGTGAGCGAGGTTTGACGATGACACTCAATACGGGGCTGACGACGCTGCACGAGGACGACATCGCCAAGCATCAGGCGGTGGCGCAGGGGCTGGTGACCAAGCTCATCATCCTGGAGCGGGAAGATGCCGCCGCCGGCACCTCGCTTGCCGGCACCGGCCGGCGCTTCGTGTCGACAGTTTCGACTGGCGGCCAGCGGCGCACGCGCGAGGTGGAGCTGACGAAGACGATCCAGTCGGTGCGCCAGGGCGACCCGATGTTCTCTCCGGCCCAGCACGCCGTGCTCTACCGCACGCGCCGCGGCATCCAGGTGGCGCTGGCCGTCGCCGACGTCTTTGCGCGCCAGACGAACCTCGAGCAGTTGCAGGCGAAGAACGCCACCTCGCCGCTTGCAGGAGAGGAGGCCAACCAGTTCAAGGCGCTGCTTTCGGCGTCCGCTTACGTCGCCGCTTTCACGCTTGCCGCCTATCTCGGCGCGACGCTTGCCGGCGAGGGCGAGCCGGTCGACGATGCGGTCGAACCCGACTTCCTGTTCGATACGCCGCAGGATGCGCTGAAGAGCCTCGTGGCGGCGCTCGACAGCGGCATCGCGGGTGCACCCGATGATCTGGCGCTGACGGCGCGGGCGCGCGCCTTTTCGCGTGTGGCGATCGAGGGGTTGATTGCCCGCAAGGCCCGCTTCACCAGCCTGCAGAACTTCGAAAACGTGCATATCCGGCTCGATCAGGACGATTTCACGCTTAATGGCTTCGATGTGGCGCCGGGCCAGAAGCGCAAGCCCCTGGTGATGACCTTTAAGAAGCCCGAGGAGATCATCGGCAACCACATCGCCAAGTACCAGGCGCTGAAGCTTGCCAAGATGCTGATGGCCTACGACTTCGACCGGCAGATGAACCCGTTCGTCGAGCTTGGCGGCTTCCTCTTCTCCTTTATTGGCGACGGCATGCCGGGCACCGGCAAGACGATCCTGATCCAGATGCTCGCCGGCATGCTCAACGACTATTGCGAGATCGCCGGCTACGCCTTCCACTACGAAAACTTCGGCGTCGACCAGATCTCCTCCTATCAGGGCAAGTCCGGCCAGAACTGCAAGGAGTTCGTCAACAACGTCATCAATCCGCGGGCGATCGGCTTCGGCACGATCGACGATGTCGACCAGGTGGCGGCTAAACGTTCCGACGATCGCGCGTCTGCCGGCCAGCACGAGGTGACGGCGGTGCTGATGGAGAGCTTTGCCGGTGCGTCCACTGTGGTGCGCGGCAACTGCACCTTCGGCATGTTCTCGAACTATCCGGAAAATGTCGACGATGCGCTGCGCCAGCGCGCCGGCGCCCGCTGGCTGGTCGACGGGCCGCAGACCGAGGACGACTATATCGACATCTTTGCGCTGCTCGTCGGCAAGAACCACAAGATCCCGCTCGGCGAGCACCAGCTTTTCGAGGGGCAGGAGATCAAGCGCGCCGTTGCTCAGTCCTATGCCGAGCATGCGCGGCCGAAGGAGGATGGTCTTGTCGCGGTCTGGGAGCGATACGAGAAAGAGAAGGGGGCCATTGCCTCGCTTGCCGATGTCGGCGCTTACCTGCACATGATCAAGGAGGCCGAGCCGCGCTTTACCGGCCGGGCGATCAAGAACATCACCGACGCGATCAAGCTCAGAGCCATGGACGTCGAGCTGCCGGATGACTGGTTCAAGGATGCCGGCTCCTTCATGCACAAGGGCTACGACGAGAAGAAAGCGATGATCGAGGCGCTGCGCGGCCCGATCACCATCGAGATGGTGTTGCAGGAGATCAACCGGTACGCCGACAGCGAGTTCCGCTACACCGACAAGTCGGACGATGCCGCCGTCACCGACATCATCCGCCGCGAGCGCCAGCGCGAAAAGGCGATCCGCGAGATCGAGGCCATGAAACGCGACGGCCGGTGGCAGGGGTGATGGTGGGAAGAACTGATCGATGAAACGCCTGCTTGAAGCCGAATTGATCTATGGACGGCTGCTCGATATTTCGGAGCCGCATCTGATCGCGCGCTACAACAAGGCGCTCGAAGGTTTCGGCCTGCGACCGACCGCGCTGACACAGTTCAGCATCGACATGACCGGGTTTTCGCCCGAGATCGCCGAGGAACTTGGCGACCGCGACTATCTCGATCCGAACCGGGTGAACCGCCGCTTCATCATCATGACGCCGGAGCAGGCGGAGCTGCCGGTCGTGCATACGAGCTTTTCCAACACCGCCGCGCTGATGCACGAGTTCTTCAACGCCAACAGCCGCGCGATCAATGCCGTCACGATCAAGGATGCGCTCTACGGCGAGATCGAGGATTCGGTTTCGATCGTCGACGATATCGACGATCTGCTGTCGATCAACGAGGTGCGCTTCCGGGTGCTTTCGGCCGAGGACATGCTTGGCAAGGCGGCGGAGCTGCGCGGCCTGGTCGACCGGCTGAAGAAGGTGCCGACCGCCTGGGCCGACGACGAGATGCTGAACCGCATGGTCGAGCTTGCCAAGCTCACCGGCGACATCCGGCAGAACGCGCTGGTGCCGGATCAGCTCGTTTTCCGCCATGAAGCCTTCTGGGCCAACCATTTCGGTGGGGTCTACATCTTTCTCGACGGCAAGACGACGACCGTCATCTGCGATCCTTCGGTCCCCGGCTTCCGCCGGTCGCGGCCCTGGCAGGTAAGTTACATCGCCATCAACGATTACGCCCGCATCTACGATTTTCTCGCCTCGACCAAACGGCTGCAGCTGCCGCAGGCCTCCTGGGTCGAGGACTCCGGGCTCTACCAGCATCGCGCCGACATGGTCGTGCGCGGGCTGATCAACGAGAGTGAGCCGACGGCCGACCTTGCCAACGCCGACCGGATCTGGCTGCAGACCTGGATGCACCGCAATGCGGCCATTGTCGCCGGGGACGGGACCTATCCGTTTCTGCAGGAAATGATCCGCACCGTCGCTGCGACCGGCACGATCAAGATGCAGGACGTGGCGCCGGCGCACCGCTTCCTGCTGGTTCGCGCAGCCCCCGCCCATCCCGATCAATGGCTCGTCAACCGGCTGATATCCCAGCTCGTCCCGCGCGATTTCGTTTCCCGCTTCGTCTTCGACAAGCAAGGCTTCTATGATGCTTACGAGCGTTATAGCGAAAGCTTCAAGGCCTATGTTGTGGCGACGCTGACGGGTTCATATCTCAAAGACAAGGCGGCCTTCCGCCACAAGCTTTACGGCCTCAGAGAGGAATAGGACATGTTCGATCCGATCGTTGCGTTTTTCCAGCGTGTCTTTACCGCGATCGGCCGCGGCATCGGGCTCGCCATTGCCTGGCTGCTGTGGCCCTTCATCGCGATCGGCAACTGGTATCGGCAACGCAGCTGGATCATCAAGGGACCGATCGGTATCATCCTGCTCGGCCTGATCCTGTTCTATGGCTATTTCATCTGGCAGACCCAGGCCTGGACGAACTTCAACGAAGACTATGTCGATCGCTACAAGCTGTCCGAGCGCAAGGTGCCTGCCGGTTCGCCGATGAGTGGTCCCGGTACGACGTCAACCGGTCAGTCGACGACCGGCGGTGCCGCCAACAACCTCGCCGGCGTGGCCACGCAGCCGATGGAATCGACGCCGGAGGCGCTGGCCGCCGTGCAATTGCCGGCCGGGACGGTCTGCCAGACTTCGGCGATCGTCGAGGTCACGGCCGACTTGATCGATTTCAACGTCAACGAGAATGCCTGGATCTCGTCGATGCTGCTTTACAAGCTCGGCTTGTTCGGGCTCGACTGGGACGACACGCCCTGGCTCGACAACAAGGCGTCGTTCCAGCGCGGGGTCAACCAGGCGATCCGCCGCACCTCGGTGGAGCTGGTCGATTCACTCGGTCGCATGCGCGGCACCTCGGGCATTAACAACGCCCTGCAGAGCGCGCGCGGCAACATGCAGTTCGACGAGGAGACCTGGTATTTCGGCCTGAACCCGTTTGGCCCAAAAACGCCCACACCGAGCTTCTATCGGGCCGCCATGAAGGATCTGAGGTCCTTCAACACGACGCTCAGCAAGTGTGAGGCGATCTTCGACGGCCGCTCCGACAACCTCGTCGAGTTCCTCGACCGGGTTGCAAACGACCTCGGCAACACCTCGGCGATCCTGCGCGAGCGCTCGGAAAACCACAATGGCGGCTGGTTCGACACGCGCGCCGACGATCGCTTCTGGTTCGCCTATGGCCAGCTCTACGGCTACTACGGCATCCTTTCGGCGGCGGGTGCGGACTTCGACAATGTCGTCGCCCAGCGTGGTCTGTTGCCGATCTGGACGGAAACGATCAAGCAGCTACGCGCGGCGCTCCGCATCCAGCCATGGATCATCTCCAACGGTGAGGAAGCGGGCTGGATCATGCCGACGCATCTGGCAACGATGGGCTTCTATACGCTGAGGGTCCGCTCCAACATCGTCGAAATGCGCGACATTCTCGCCCGATAAATGGGACTCTAGGCGGACGGCCGCGGCAAGGTTTCGACGGCCGTCCTTGCATGATTACCAAAACGCGCCTCCAATGGCGCGAGCAAGAAGCGATCCCGGGGAGGGGAGATGCCATGACGGAGGTGAAGTCAGATATCGAAATCGCACGCGCGGCCAGGAAGAAACCGATCCTTGAGATCGGGGCGGCGCTCGGAATACCGCCCGAGGATCTGCTGCCTTATGGCCACGACAAGGCAAAGATCGGTGCCGACTTCATCGCGCGTCAGCGCGAGAAGAAGAACGGGCGTCTGATCCTGGTGACGGCGATCAACCCGACGCCGGCCGGCGAAGGCAAGACGACGACGACCGTCGGTCTCGGCGACGGGCTCAACCGCATCGGCAAGAAGGCGATTGTCTGCATCCGCGAGGCCTCGCTCGGACCCTGCTTCGGCGTCAAGGGCGGTGCGGCCGGTGGCGGCTATGCGCAGGTCGTGCCGATGGAGGACATGAACCTCCACTTCACCGGCGATTTCCACGCGATCACCTCGGCGCACAATCTGCTGGCGGCGCTGATCGACAACCACATCTACTGGGGCAACGAGCAGAACATCGATATCCGTCGCATTGCCTGGCGGCGGGTCATGGACATGAACGACCGGGCGCTGCGCAGCATCGTCGGCTCGCTCGGAGGTGTGGCCAACGGTTATCCGCGCGAAACCGGCTTCGACATCACCGTCGCCTCCGAGGTGATGGCGATCCTCTGTCTGTCGACGGATCTTAGAGACCTCGAGAAGAGGCTCGGCAACATCATCATCGGCTATCGCCGCGACAAGACCCCGGTATTCGCACGCGACATCAAGGCCGATGGCGCGATGGCGGTGCTGCTCAAGGACGCGATGCAGCCGAACCTGGTGCAGACGCTCGAAAACAATCCGGCCTTCGTGCATGGCGGTCCCTTCGCCAACATTGCCCATGGCTGCAACTCGGTGATCGCGACCACGACGGCGCTCAAGCTTGCCGATTATGTCGTGACAGAAGCTGGCTTCGGCGCCGATCTCGGCGCGGAAAAGTTCTTCGACATCAAGTGCCGCAAGGCCGGGCTGAAGCCGGATGCCGCGGTGATCGTCGCCACCGTCCGGGCGATCAAGATGAACGGCGGCGTCAAGAAGGACGATCTCGGCAAGGAGAACCTGGAGGCTCTGCGCAAGGGCTGCGCCAATCTCGGGCGCCACGTGCAGAACGTCAAGAAGTTCGGCGTGCCGGTCGTCGTCGCAATCAACCACTTCACCTCCGACACAGACGTCGAGATCCAGGCGATCAAGGACTATGTCTCGACGCTTGGCGCCGAAGCGGTGCTCTGCCGGCATTGGGCGCAAGGGTCGGCTGGTATCGAAGAACTGGCGCGCAAGGTTGCGGAGCTTGCGGAAGCCGGCCATTCTCAGTTCTCGCCGCTTTATCCTGACGACATGTCGCTCTTCCACAAGATCGAGACGATCGCCAAGGACATCTACCATGCGAGCGAGGTGATTGCCGACAAGACGGTGCGCGACCAGTTGCGCACCTGGGAGGAGCAGGGCTACGGCCGACTGCCGATCTGCATGGCGAAGACGCAATATTCCTTCTCGACCGATCCGAACCTGCGCGGCGCGCCGAGCGGCCATGCGGTACCTATCCGGGAGGTGCGGCTTGCTGCCGGCGCCGGCTTCATCGTGGTCATCACCGGCGAGATCATGACCATGCCCGGCCTGCCCAAAGTGCCGTCGTCGGAGAAGATTTTCCTGAACGAACAAGGCTACATCGAGGGGTTGTTCTAGGGCCTGCGCGTTCATCGCAACGCACGAGATCCTGCGCGTTTGCGTGGCGACACGCGCCTTGGCTCTTCGACCGGCCTGATAATGACAACGCCGCGCATCCTGCGGGATGCGCGGCGTTGTCATTGCTTTGCCTTGGGGGCGGAAACTAGGCCGTGAGGCCGAGGAAATCGCCCTTGCCGATCGAGACGCCCTTGTGGCGCAGGATGTCGTAGGCGGTGGTGAGGTGGAAATAGAAGTTCGGAAGAACGAACTTCAGAAGATACTCCTCACCCGTCAGCGTCACTTTCAAGGTCGGGAAGTTGAGGATGACTTCGCGAGCGGCGCTGTCCTCCATATCGACCGGGGCCACCGTTTCAAGAAAGGCGACGGTGTTGGCGATGCGCTGGCGCAATTCATCCAAGGTCGTTTCCTCGTCTGGGAAACGGGGCACCTCGATCGAGGTCAGGCGACCGATCAGGCCCTTGCTCGTATCGCTGACGCGCTGCACCTGGCCGGCAAGCGTCAGCATGTCCGGCGCCAGCCGGGCATTGACGAGATCTTCGGGGGAGATGCCGTTGTCGCGCGCGTGAGCCTCGGCCTTGTCGAGCAGCCTGGTGAGGACACCAAGGCCGCGAACGAGGGCGGGAATGGAGAGTTGGTACATCGTCAATGCCATGACAAAATTCCTTGAGACTGGGCGCAAACGGGTGGATTTTCCTCGCGCCTGTATTTGGGAACCGGTGTGCGGTCCTGCAAGACGGGCGAACCGGTATCTTCGCCGGTCGTGGAGCGTTGGCAAGAGGCGATCGGACGCGGCCTGCTGCTCTGGCCAGGACATAGGGTCTCGTGCATTGATCGGACGCGAATGTCGCGCGTCGTGCAAGACCCTACGCGCAGCAGAAGGGACCATGGAAACCGAGATGACGCCCCAGGATTTGCAGGCCTATCTTCACGCCCACATTCCGCTATCTGCCGCGATGCAGGTCCAGGTGGAGGAGGTGGCGGACGACCGCATCCTGCTTTCGGCTCCCTTGGCGCCGAACATCAACCACCGCGAGACGGTGTTCGGCGGCAGCGCTTCGGCACTCACGATCCTGTCGGCCTGGTCGCTCCTGCATGTGCGGCTGCGCAACGGCGGCGTGGCGGCGCGTCTGGTGATCCAGAGCAATCGCATGGATTACCTGAAACCGGTCGCCGGTGCTTTCTCCGCGCGCTCGTCGCTCGCCGATGCTGGCCAATGGCCAACTTTCCTGCGGATGCTGAAAAGGCGGGGCAGGGCGCGGGCCGTGGTCGTCGCCGACCTGCTTGACGGCGACACGCTAGCCGGACGCTTCGAGGGCGAGTTTGTTGCGCTCGGCCATGGCAACGGCTGATCTGCACTGCAGCGAAGGGTCTCGCCCTAGCGGCAGTAGCGATAGTCGTTGCGGCGATCGATGACGTCGAGATGCAGGTGGGTCTCGTGAGCCGCGTCGCTGCCGGGATCGAGCACGGTCTTGAAGTAGAGGCAGGCAGACGCGGTGACTGCGCGCTGGAAGGCGCCGTCCATCGTGCCATCCTCGTCACGCGGCTGGATGGCGATCGTCGTTCCATCGCTCAGGCCGAAGGACGCGATGTCGACGGCATTGCCGTGCGCATGTTCGGAGATCTTGCCTGATGTCGCGTTGTTGCGCAGGCGGCAGATATAGGTCGATGCCTGGTTGAGCGCCTTGATCTTGATGTTGGCGTCGAAGGCAACTTCGGCGGCCGGCTGGGCGGTTTCCTTCGTCCAGCGCGCCAGCGCCAGCGCCGTTTCGCATCGCATCAGCCCCTTGGGCGCGAGCGTGACGCCGGGCAGGATGCTGGTGACCTCCAAGGGCTTGTCGATGCCGCAGCCCTTGCCGTCGTCGACGCGTTTGGCTTCGACGAACGTCGTGCCAAGTGCCTTCAGGTCGGTGAGACACTTGGCATAGTCGGCGGCATTTTCGGTCTCGACGGGCGGATAGACGACTGGTGCGGGCTTGACATCCTCCTTCTCGTCCGCGCGCTGTTCCTTTTCGTCCGCCGCGGGTTTCTTGTCCGTCGCCGGTTGCTCGTCTGCCGCCGCCGGCTCTTTCGCTGCCTTGCCCTTGCCGTCGTCAGCCGGCGCTACTGGCTTCTTGTCGGGCGTTGGAACAGCCTCTTCCGTTCCCGCATCCATTGGCGGCTTTTCTGTCGGGATGGGGCCGGATTTCGGCAGGCTCGCGCCCGTCAGGATCAGGAGTGACAGCAGGATCAAGGGGAAAGAGCGACGCATCCGGTTCCTTTCTCGCTGCCCGCAAGACGGGCTCTGAGCGGAGGGAACGCACGGAAGCGGATCTGGTTGCATGCGATCACGGCGAATTGGAGCGTCCTGACCCAAATCATAATCGTGATCGATTCTCATGGGTTAGCGCGGGAGGCGGGCGGAAACCCACAAGCACCATGCCCTTCCCGGACCAGCTCTCCGGCAAAAGCGTTGCAGTTTGGCAACGCCTCAGTTTGGCACGACCCCATAAATTGCGGGGAGGGTCTTTGTATGTTGACAAAGATAATCATGTTTTTTATGCGGCGTAAATGAGGCGACGACATTGTCGCAACGCCCAGAACGCGCCCAGCCAGCCCCTTGAGTTTGCCGCTCAACAGCAAGCCCGGCCTCGAACCTCAAAGGATTGGTCCATGCTCACCCGGCATCGTCGCCAGGCCCTGTTGGCTTGCACGACAACTCTTGCAATTTCATTCGCTACCGTCGCGTTCGCCCAGAGCGCGACAACCCAGGCAAAGCCGGAAGAGAAAAAGGCCGAGGAGACCAAGAAGGGCGAGACCTACCTGTCGCCGATCGTTGCCAAGGGCTCGCGCACCGCTGACCCCTATGCCAAGGCGGGCCCGGTCAGCGTCGTCACGACAGACCAGATCGATCTGCAATCGGGGCAGGAGACCGACGACCTGCTGCGTGGCGTTCCCGGCACCTCGACCGCGAACAACCCGCAGAACCCGGGCGTCGCGGTCAACATCCGTGGCTTTGAGGGTTCCGGCCGCGTCAACATGATGATCGACGGCGTGCGCCAGAACTTCCGCTTCACCGGCCATGAAGCCCAGGGCTTTGCCTATTTCGATCCGGCATTCCTGTCCGAGATTGACGTCACCCGCGGCGCCGTGACCGGTGTCGGCGGCGGTGCGCTGGCCGGTACTGTCAATTTCAAGACCTATGACGTCGAAGACCTGATCCAGGACGGCAAGAACTACGGCGGCATCGCTTCGGCCACCTATGGCACCAACGGTGCCGGCTGGTCGGAATCGCTGATCGGCGCCTACCGTTTCAACGACGTGTTCTCGGTGCTCGGCGGTATCAGCAAGGCCGATCCCGGCAACTACGACAACGGCAATGGCGTGCAGGTGCCCTATACCGAGGAGGACCTGCTTTCCGGCCTGTTGAAGTTCGAGGTGACGCCCGACAAGGACCACACCTTCAAGCTCACCGGCATTACCTACGACAACGATTTCTTCGCGAATTCCTACTTCCAGAACGTGAAGAACCAGACCGTTTCGGCGAGCTACTCCTACACGCCGGACAACGAGCTCATCGACTTCCGCGCCAATGCCTACTGGAACCGGCTGCAGATGAAGTACGACACCGATGTTCGCGGCGGCGGTACCGCTGCCGGTCGTCGGATCACCGACACGGGCAAAGGCTTCGATATCTCGAACACCTCGCTGTTCGATCTCGGCGACGTTGCCGTCAAGGCGAACTATGGCGTCGAATACTTCCGTGACGACTACAACGTCATCAACAGCACCGCACGGCCGGGCGCTGGCGTCAACGGCAGCGGCACCAATGCCACGACCGGCGTCTTCAGCAGCACGACCTTCACCTACGGCATGCTGGACCTGACGGCTGGCCTGCGGTGGGACCACTTCAGCCTCGATGGCTCGGGTGCGGTCGTCGCCGGCAACCCGATCGGCCTGCCGGCTGGCCCCTACACGGTCGACAAGTCGGAGGGTCGACTCAACCCGAGCATCACCGTCGCGCTCAACCCAACGGAATGGTTCCAGCCCTATGTGACCTACGCGGAGACCTCGCGCTCGCCGACTGTCAACGAGACTTTCGCCGGCGGCACGCACCCGGGGCCGAGCGGCCAGTCGTTCTTCCCCAACCCGTTCCTCGAGCCTGAAATCTCGAAGGGTTGGGAAATCGGTGCCAACTTCTCCTTCGACGGGCTGCTCGATCCGAGCGACAGCCTGCGTCTGAAGGCGAACTACTTCCACAACCGCATCGACAACTACATCACCGCAGCCCTGCTCGGTGGCGGTCGGCAGATCTTCTTCGTCAACAATCCCGGTACGTCCACCGTCCAGGGCTTCGAACTGCAGGCGGCCTATGATGCCGGCTACGTCTTCGGCGACCTCGCCTACACCTACACCGACAGCAACCTGCCGTCACAGGTGAACGGCTTCGGCGTCCAGAGCTACCTGCCTGACAATATCCTCAGCGCAACGCTCGGTGCCCGCTTCCTCGAAGACCAGCGCCTGACGGTCGGCACGCGTCTCTATGCCGTATCGAACGCCTTTGTCGGCGAGATCAACCGGACGCCGCCGAACGTTCCGGGCTACGGCCTCGTCGACCTCTTCGCGAACTACAAGTTCGAGAGCGACCTGGAGGTGACGGCAACGGTGACGAACCTTTTCGACAAGACCTACACGCCGTCGTCGAGCACGATTGCCGGCAGCGCGATCGATACGGGCCGTGGCCGCACGTTCCTGGTTACGGCGAAGGCAAAGTTCTGATAGTATCAGTCCAACTCCAGTCGGGGCGGTTCGAGAGAACCGCCTCCTTTTTTGCCGCAACCGCCGTATTCGCCGTCGTTTTCCCGCTTGCGCACCGCCGGAACCCACGCTAACACTTTCGCCCATGGAAAACGCACGCAACATTTCGATCTGGTGGTGGGCTCGCTGAAGCGGCCTTGACCAGTCATGCGTGATTGAGAGATGAAGCCGCCCGGAGATGTCGAGGCGGCTTTTTTCATGTTTGGGCCGCTCAAGGACCGGGCTTTTACGGAGCGAGGCGAATGGCAACGGTAATTCTCGAGGACGGCGCGGAGAGCTACACCACCAAAGGCGGCATTACGGTGACGCGCAGGCGGCGCGAGGCCTCCTATGGCCAGGCGATCGCAAGTTATGTGGATAAGCTCGACGAACGCCGCGGCGCGGTGTTTTCCTCCAACTACGAATATCCCGGCCGCTACACCCGTTGGGACACGGCCGTCGTCGATCCGCCGCTCGGCATTTCCTCCTTCGGCCGCTCGCTCTGGATCGAAGCCTATAACGGCCGCGGCGAAGTGCTGCTGTCGATCATCGCCGAGCACTTGAGGACCGTCTCCGACATCACGCTCGGCGCTTCGACCAGCCGTCGCCTGGATCTCACGATCAACGCGCCGGACCGCGTCTTCACCGAAGAAGAGCGCTCGAAGATGCCGACCGTGTTCAGCGTGCTGCGCGCCGTAACCAACCTCTTCCATTCGGCCGAGGATGCGAGCCTCGGCCTTTACGGCGCCTTCGGCTACGACCTTGCCTTCCAGTTCGATGCGATCGACCTGAAGCTGAAGCGTCCCGACGACCAGCGCGATATGGTGCTGTTCCTGCCGGACGAGATCCTCGTCGTCGACCACTACGCCGCCAAGGCGTGGATAGACCGTTATGACTTTGCCAAGGACGGCCGCACCACCGAGGGCAAGTCGGACGATATCGCGTCGGAACCGTTCCAGACGGTCGACAGCATTCCGCCGCATGGCGACCATCGCCCGGGCGAATATGCCGAGCTCGTCGTCAAGGCGAAAGAGAGCTTCCGTCGCGGCGATCTGTTCGAGGTGGTGCCGGGCCAAAAGTTCTTCGAGCGCTGCGAAAGCAAGCCTTCGGAGATCTCCAACCGGCTGAAGGCGATCAATCCGTCGCCCTATTCCTTCTTCATCAATCTCGGAAACCAGGAGTATCTGGTCGGCGCGTCGCCGGAGATGTTCGTGCGCGTCTCCGGTCGCCGCATCGAGACCTGCCCGATCTCCGGCACGATCAAGCGCGGTGACGATCCGATCGCCGACAGCGAACAGATCCTGAAGTTGCTGAATTCGAAGAAGGACGAATCCGAACTCACGATGTGCTCGGACGTCGACCGCAACGACAAGAGCCGCGTCTGCGTGCCGGGTTCCGTCAAGGTCATCGGCCGTCGCCAGATCGAGATGTATTCGCGCCTGATCCACACGGTCGACCACATCGAAGGGCGCCTGCGCGACGACATGGATGCCTTCGACGGCTTCCTCAGCCACGCCTGGGCCGTCACGGTTACCGGTGCGCCGAAGCTCTGGGCCATGCGCTTCATCGAAAGCCATGAGAAGAGCCCACGCGCATGGTATGGTGGCGCCATCGGCATGGTCGGCTTCAACGGCGACATGAACACGGGCCTGACGCTGCGCACGATCCGCATCAAGGACGGCATCGCCGAGGTGCGGGCAGGGGCGACGCTGCTCTATGATTCAAACCCGGAAGAAGAAGAAGCCGAAACCGAACTGAAGGCCTCCGCCATGATCGCAGCCATCCGCGACGCGAAATCCGCCAACGCCGGCAAAGCCGGTCGCGATGTCGCGGCGGTCGGTGCGGGCGTGAATATCCTGCTCGTCGACCACGAGGACAGCTTCGTTCATACGTTGGCCAACTATTTCCGCCAGACGGGGGCGACCGTCACGACGGTGCGCACGCCGGTGGCCGAAGAGATCTTCGATCGCGTCAAGCCGGATCTCGTCGTGCTTTCGCCCGGCCCCGGCAACCCCAAGGATTTCGACTGCAAGGCGACGATCAAGAAGGCGCGCGCGCGTGACCTGCCGATCTTCGGCGTCTGCCTCGGCCTGCAGGCACTCGCTGAAGCCTATGGTGGGGATCTGCGCCAACTGGCGGTCCCGATGCACGGCAAGCCGTCGCGCATCCGCGTGCTGGAACCGGGCATCGTCTTCTCCGGTCTCGGCAAGGAAGTGACTGTCGGTCGCTACCACTCGATCTTTGCCGATCCAGCGAGCCTGCCCGCGGACTTCATGATCACCGCCGAAAGCGAAGATGGCACGATCATGGGCATCGAGCACACCAAGGAGCCGGTGGCAGCCGTGCAGTTCCATCCGGAATCGATCATGACGCTTGGCGGCGACGCCGGCATGCGGATGATCGAGAACGTGGTGGCGCATCTCGCCAAGCGCGCCAAGATCAAGGCGGCCTGATCGCTTGAACGCTCCCACTCCGGCGATGCCGGCGCGGGGACATTGGTGACGATTTGACCAAACCAAGGTGCCGCTTCCGCGATGGGGTGGCACCTTTTCCGTATCTACCGTGTCACCTCGACGGCCGGCGCGCGCTCGCAACGATCGGCGAACAGTCGCTCGCTCAGGAAATCGACGAAGACGCGGACCTTCGGGGAGAGGTGCCTGTTTGACGGCCAGAGAAGATGGAACTGCCCGGGGGCGTCGAGATAGGCGTCAAGCACGGTGCGGAGCCGGCCATCGCTGAGCGGTTGGCGCGCGAGGAAATCCGGCAGGCAGCCGATGCCGAGGCCGTTGAGGACGGCACCGCTCAGCGCTTCCATGTTGTTGCAGTTGAGCACGGTCTTGATCTGCGGCTCGGGTCCGCCCGGCGGCATGGCGATCGGCCATTCCTGCAGCTTGCGGCTATTGGGAAAACGGAAGCGGATCGCGTGGTGGCCATCGAGATCGCGCGGGCATTCGGGCGTGCCGTGTCGGTCGAGATAGGCCGGCGCAGCACAGAGCAGAAGCTGGAAGGGGCGCAGCGCCCGGGTCATCAGCCGGGAGTCCGGCAGGACGCCGCTACGGATGGCGACATCCACTTCTTCGTCGATCAGATCGACGATGCGGTCGTTGAAGTCGAGATCGAGTTCGACTTCGGGATAGCGCCGCACGAATTCCGGCAGCACCGGCAACAGCAAATGGTAGCTGACGATCGGCACGCTGACGCGCAGCCGTCCGCGTGGCACGGCCACCGCTAGGGCCAACGATGCCTCGGCGTCGTCGAGATCGTCGAGGATGCGGCGGCAGCGCTCATGAAAGAGCCGGCCTTCCTCGGTCAACCTTATGCTGCGGGTGGAGCGCTGCAACAGGCGGACGCCGAGCTCTCGTTCGAGATTGGTGACGGCCTTGCCAACCGCTGAAGCGGACAGGCCAAGCACGCGCCCGGCGGCGACGAAGCTGCCGAGATCGGCCGTGCGGACGAACGCGGTCAAGCCGCTCAGGCGATCCATTGCTTCTCCATTCGAGCGTTTTGTTCCGGTATGTCTGGCGAAGTGGCGTGATTTTTATCAGATTATGTCGAAACTATCCTGCATCCGTCAATCGATACCCCGCAAGTGCTGACGTCCGGACGGAGGTTCCGTGAGGCCTGCGCGGGTATCTCCTTTGCTCGAACGGATGGAACGGGGCATGAGAGAAGAAATTCGAGATAAGCGCGGGCGCCGGTTCGTGCTTCTGGCTGTTTGCTGTGCAGCGGCGGCAATGCCGCTCACCTTCACCGGACCGGCGGTGGCGCTGCCGTCGATCAGCCGCAGCCTTGGTGCTGATCCCGTCGCACTCAATTGGGTCACCAACGCATTTATGCTCACCTTCGGCAGTTCGCTGATGGCGGCAGGCGCGCTTGCCGACAGTTTCGGCCGCAAGCGCGTCTTTATCGGCGGACTCGTTGCCTTCCTGTTGTTTTCTATCGGTCTCGCCTTCGCCGGCAACATCGTCTGGTTCGATGTCTTGCGCGCCCTTCAAGGCATCGGGGCGGCAGCGGCCTTTTCCGGCGGCATGGCGTCGCTCGCGCAGGAGTTCGACGAGAACGAGCGGCTCCGGGCCTTTAGCCTGGTCGGCGCCAGCTTCGGTGTTGGCCTTGCCTTCGGGCCGATCACCTCCGGACTGATGGTCGAGGCCTTCGGCTGGCCGGCAATCTTCGCACTCGTGGTGCTACTGGCTGGCTTGTCCCTGGCGCTCGGCGCGGTCTTCCTGCGCGAGACGCGTGATCCCGATGCCGCCGGCCTCGACTGGAAGGGGGCCGCGAGCTTCACGGCGGCGCTCACAACGCTTACCTTCGGCATTCTCCAGGGTCCGGAAAGCGGCTGGAGCCATCCGCTCGTGATCGCCATACTGGTGGCATCGGCGCTCCTCTTTCTGGCCTTCTGGCGGATCGAACGTTCGGTCGCGCGGCCGATGCTGGATCTGACGCTTTTCCGCTATCCGCGCTTTGTCGGCGTGCAACTGCTGGCGGCTGCTCCGGCCTATGGCTTCGTCGTGTTGCTCATCCTACTTCCCGTGCGCTTCATCGGCATCGAGGGCATGAGTGCCGTTGCCGGTGGGCGGATGATGATCGCCATGTCCGCGCCGCTGCTGATCCTGCCGATTGCCGCCGGGCTGCTCACCCGCTGGTTCAGGCCCGCCGCGATCTGCGGCGTGGGATTGCTGCTGTCGGCGGTGGGGCTTTTCTGGCTCGGCCGGTTTCCGGTGGGGTCCGAACCGTCCACGTTGTTCGCACCGCTGCTCCTGATCGGTCTTGGCATCAGCCTGCCTTGGGGACTGATGGACGGGCTTGCCGTCAGTGTCGTTCCGAAGGAGCGCGCCGGCATGGCGACGGGGATCTTCAGCACGACACGGGTGGCCGGGGAGGGCATTGCGCTCGCGATCGTCACCGCGATCCTCTCCGCGCTTACGGCATCGAACCTGGGGGCGGAGGCGGGCGCGAACGCTGGAGCGATGGCGCAACGCATCGTGACCGGCAACCTGGCGCAGGCCGCGCTTCTTGCACCTGAGACATCGCACGCTGCGCTCCTCCGGGCCTATGGCGATGCGTTCAGCGCCTTGCTTCTGCTGCTGACCGTGATCACGGTCGCGACCGCGGCGGTCGTATTCTTTTTCATTGGCCGGGGCGACAAGGCGGTCGATGACGACGAAATCGAAGCAGACGCGCTATCCTTCGAGGCGATTGCCTGCGGAGAAACCGGAACCAGCCGATCCAATCTTTGACAAGCGGCGCTTAATCCAGCATATGCTTGTCCATCGACCGCCTGCGCGAATTTTCGCGCGGGCGGATTTGCGTTTGAATGGGCTTGCGTTTGCAACTCGTTTGCATCTGCACGAGGAATGACAATGACGACTGGAACCGAAAACCGCACCGTGCTCCGCCTTGCTTTTTGGGGCATACCACTCTCGCTCGCCGTGCTCGGCCTGAAGCTGCTTGCCTGGTGGCTGACGGGCTCGGTGGCGCTTCTGTCCGACGGGCTGGAGTCGACCGTCAACGTGATCGCGGCGGTCATCGCCTATCTGATGATCGGCTATGCCTCCAAGCCGGCCGATGCGGGCCACCCCTTCGGTCACCACAAGGCGGAGTATTTCTCGGCCGTTATCGAAGGCGTGCTGATCGTGGTCGCGGCACTCCTCATCGTCTGGGAAGCGGTCCCGGCAATGTTCTCGCCGGTGCTCCTCGAAGCGCCGGCGCTCGGACTTGCGATCAACTTCATTGCCGGTGTCATCAATGCGATCTGGGCCTACGTGCTGATCCGCGCCGGGGCGCGCTATCGCTCGCCCGCGCTCAGCGCCGACGGGCATCACATCCTGTCGGACGTGGTCACCTCGGCCGGGGTGCTCGTCGGCCTTCTTCTTGCCATCGCCACCGGTTACGCGATCCTCGATCCGCTGCTTGCGGTCATCGTTGCCTGCAATATTCTGTTCCAGGGCTGGAAAGTCATTTCCCGTTCGATCGACGGGTTGATGGACCGGGCCGTTTCGAGTGAAGAGGAAGAGGCGATCAAGCAGGCCATCGCGGCCAATGCCAAGGGTTCGCTCGGCGTGCACGACCTCAAGACCCGCCAGGCAGGACCTGCGATCTTCGTGGATTTCCACATGGTCGTGCCGGAGGTGATGCCGGTTGGCGAGGCGCATGATATCTGCGACCGGATCGAGGATGCGATCCGCGATGTGCATCCGGGCGCCAGGATCGCGATCCATGTGGAGCCGGAAGGTGAAAAGGCGCACGGCGTGCGCGTCAAGGTGAGTGGAGCAACACGGAAATGAGCAAGACCGACGTATCCGGCCTTTCGCAATTGGGCGCGAAGGTGGATCTGCCGCAGAGCCCGGAAGAGGCAGTGCTGGAGCGGGTGCCGAGTGGCAACCGGGGCAAGGACTATCTGGTGCGCTTCACCGCGCCGGAGTTCACCTCGCTCTGCCCGATGACCGGCCAGCCGGATTTCGCGCATATCGTCATCGATTACGTGCCCGACGAATGGCTGGTGGAATCGAAGTCGCTGAAGCTGTTCCTGCATTCCTTCCGCAACCACGGCGCCTTCCATGAGGATTGCACCATCGACATCGCCAGCCGGCTGGTCTCGCTGCTTTCGCCGCGCTGGCTTCGGATCGGCGCCTATTGGTATCCACGCGGCGGTATCCCGATCGATGTCTTCTGGCAGACCGGCAAGCCGCCGGAAGGCCTGTGGCTGCCCGACCAAGGCGTGCCGACCTATCGCGGTCGCGGCTGAAACGAAAATGGCGGGCCTGGCCCGCCATTGTTCATTTTGGCTGAGGCTTGTCAGCCAAAGATCAAAGCGGCCCCGGCAAGCGCCGTGAGGCCGCCGAGGATGCGGGCCAGCAAGCCGCCGCCGGAGAGACGCTGAAGCGCGATGCCAAGGCCGATGCCGGCAACATGCAGCGCGGCGGTTGCGGCGATGAAGCCGACCGAGAAGGAAAGCGCGCCGGCACTGCCGAGTTCCCCGCCATGGGCGTGACCGTGGAAGAGGGCAAAGACGCCGACGATCGCTGCGGACGCTGCCGTATCGAGGCGCACCGCCATGGCGACCAGCAGACCGAGCGCCACCACGGAGGCGAGAATAGCCGGCTCGACGAAGGGCAGGCCGACGCCGGCCACCGCCAGAGCGAAGCCCGCCGCCATCATCGAGACGAAGGCTGTCGGCACGACCCACAGGGCACGACCGCCGATCTGGGCCGCCCAAAGGCCGACGGCGACCATGACCAGGATGTGATCGATGCCAAAGAGCGGATGGGAGAAGCCGACGGCAAACGAGCCATGCTCTGCCGGATTGAGGTGGGCGAAGGCGGGCGCGGCGGAAGCCGCCAGCGCCGCAGCGGCGATCAGGATGCGTCTGTTCATGCGTGTCCCCATAGGTCGGCGGTGCCTGGGAGGTGGCCCGTCCGGTAGTTGTCTGACACGGTTGATCTTATTGGCCTTTCCCGACCTGTCTATACGGCATCTGGCGATAGCAGTTTTTACCATAAGCGTAGTCCGCGCTGCCGCTTTGTTGCCCCTTCCGTTTGTTGCATTGTTTTCGTGGCCGAGTCGCATTATCTGATTTTGGCTGAAGAATTCATGAGACGCCGGAGAAAAACGGATGAACGACGAAGACGAGGACGACAAGAAGACCGAATTGCCGCTTGGCAAGGAAACGGAGGCGAACCTTTTCAAGTCGCGTTCGATTTTCATCTACGGCACGATCAACCAGGAACTGGCGCAGAAGGTCTGCTCGCAGCTGGTGGCGCTTGCCGCGGCCAGCGACGAAGACATTCGCATCTTCGTCAATTCGCCGGGCGGCCATGTCGAGTCGGGTGACAGCATCCACGACATGATCAAGTTCGTGAAGCCGAAGGTCTGGACCATCGGTACCGGCTGGGTCGCTTCCGCCGGCGCGCTGATCTATGTCGGCGCCCCCAAGGAGCGCCGCATCTGCCTGCCGAACACCCGCTTCCTGTTGCACCAACCGTCCGGCGGCACCCGCGGCATGGCTTCGGACATCGAGATCCAGGCACGCGAGATCATCAAGATGAACGATCGCCTGAACAAGATCTTCTCCGAGGCGACCGGCCAGCCGGTCGAAAAGATCGCCAAGGACACGGACCGCGACTACTGGCTCTCGGCTGACGAAGCCAAGGCCTACGGTCTCGTTTCGCGCATCATCTCCTCGGCTGCGGACATCTGAGTTCGCTTGAACCGATGGGTATTAAGGGCATCGGCTCACGCCGGTGCCCTTTTCTTTTGCCGCGAGTTACGCGCATTGCGCGGCTTGCTCCGGTCCGGCAAGCCGTGTATAGGCTTTGACCATGACCAAGGCTGACGCATATCGGATCGCCACGATCTCTGCCGCACACGATGACAATCGTGCGCCGCTGCGCGCCTTCGCCTCGCTTCTTCTTCTCGGCCTTACTCGCGGTTGCCGGGTTCGCTGAGGAGCGCCCGGCGGCCGAAAAGCCACGCCGGCAGATGCTCCTCGAATCCATAAGAGTTTTAGGATAAAGGCGCGCTCGCCGCGGCATTAGCCATCGCAATCCGATCCTCGATCGGGTATGGCAAGGCGGCCAGAGCGCTCAGTGATGAAGAGAAGCTGCAATGATCCAGAAATCCCATTCCATCAAGAACGGCATGCCGGAAGCGGCGGTGAAGTATCAGCCTTACCCGCAGATCGCACTGACCGACCGTGCCTGGCCGTCGAAGACGATCACCAAGGCGCCGATCTGGTGCTCGGTTGACTTGCGCGACGGCAACCAGTCGCTCGTCGACCCGATGGGCCATGACCGCAAGGCACGCATGTTCCAGTTGCTGCTGGACATGGGCTTCAAGGAAATCGAGATCGGCTTCCCCTCGGCCTCGCAGACGGACTTCGACTTTGCCCGCTGGTGCATCGAGGAGGGCAATGTCGCCAAGGATGTGTCGCTGCAGGTGCTGGTGCAATGCCGGCCCGAGTTGATCACCCGCACCTTCGAGGCGCTGCAGGGCGCCCACAAGCCGATCGTGCACTTCTACAACTCGACGAGTGAGCTGCAGCGTCGTGTAGTGTTTGCCAAGGATGTTGCCGGCATCAAGCAGATCGCGACCGATGCCGCCAAGATGATCACCGACATGGCGGCCAAGGCCGGCGGCGGCTACCGTTTCGAATATTCGCCGGAAAGCTTCACAGGCACCGAGCTCGAAGTGGCGCTGGAGATCTGCAACGCGGTCACCGAGATCGTCAAGCCGACGCCGGACAACAAGCTGATCCTGAACCTGCCGTCGACCGTCGAGATGGCGACGCCGAACATCTATGCCGACCAGATCGAATGGATGTGCCGCAACCTCGACAATCGCGAAAGCCTGATCATCTCGTTGCATCCGCACAACGACCGCGGCACCGGCATTGCCGCCACCGAATTGGGCCTGATGGCCGGCGCCGACCGTGTCGAAGGCACGCTGTTCGGCAATGGCGAGCGCACCGGCAACGTCGACGTCGTCACGCTGGCGCTGAACATGTTCACGCAAGGCGTCGACCCGCAGCTCGACTGCTCGGATATCGAGCGGATCAAGGAAGTCTACGAATATTCCAACCAGATGGTCATTCCGGAGCGCCATCCTTACGTCGGCGAACTGGTCTACACGGCCTTCTCCGGCTCGCACCAGGATGCGATCAACAAGGGCATGAAGGCGATCAAGACCGCCAACAAGCCGCTGTGGGAAGTGCCCTACCTGCCGATCGACCCGCGCGACGTCGGTCGCTCCTACGAGGCGATCATCCGCATCAACTCGCAGTCGGGCAAGGGCGGCATCGCCTACATCCTGCAGGAGGACTACGGCATCAACCTGCCGCGCAACCTCCAGGTCGAGTTCCGTGAAGACATCCAGCGCATCACCGACGAGGAAGGCAAGGAGCTGCCTTCGAAGCGCATCTACGAGCGCTTCATCGAGCGTTATGTCGAACAGCCCGGCGCACGCATCAAGTTCGTCGACCACCACACCTATCCGGTGGGCGAGCACAAGGGCGTGCGCGTGGTCGCTGCCGAGATCACCGACAATGGCGAGGTGAAGCGGATCGAAGGCAAGGGCACAGGCCCGATCGACGGCTTCATCAACGCGCTGTCGATCTATCTGGGCATCGATCTTTCGGTCGCTGACTATTCCGAGCACTCGCTGCAGCACGGTTCCAACGCGGCGGCCATCGCCTATGTCGAGATGGAGCATCCGGACGGAAAGCTCTTCGGTGCAGGCATCAATACCAACATCGTTGCTGCCTCGCTCGAAGCGATCGTTTCGGCGGCAAACCGCGTCCTGGACATGAAGCGCGGCTGATCGGAGCATCGGCGAACAAACAAAAGCCCGTACCGGCATTCCGGTGCGGGCTTTTTCATGCCTGACATTCGAATGTTGCCGTCAGATCGTCGCGGCGGCGGCCTCGGCGATATCCTGCATCCCGACATGGGCGGAAGGGCCGACGAGCACAAACGCGGCGCCGCCTCTCTGCCAGGAAACCATGCCGAGATCGTCGCGGATGCTCTCGTCGAAATCGGCCGACTGCGGGCCAGTCGTGTTCTTGAGGAAACAGATCGCGAAGATCTCTCCGTCGGCACTGCGGTAGACCAGCTGCGCCACCGGCTTGCCGTCGGCCACCAGCAGGCGCGCGCCTTCGAAGATCAGGCCCTTGCCGCCGAGCTGCGGGATCTTGAAGGGAACGCCGACGCTGGCTGAAAGCCAGGTCTCGATCTTGGGAGCTTCGGAGGCGGGGACCTCGACGAGATGGTCCTGTTGTCGCGAGTAAACGCGGTGGTAGTCGGCG
>NZ_JAEPRP010000375.1:0-1115 GCF_016652895.1 Ensifer sp. SSB1 | reverse complement strand
CATGGCCACGACGATGCCGACGGCCTCAGCCCCGTTGTGTCGGACGATGCTGCTCGGAGGATCCTCGTAGCCGCGCTTGATTGTGGCAATGTCCCCCAGCCGGAACGTGGACCCGCCCGCCTCGATCGGCACCTCCGCAATGGCCGCTTCGCCTTTGAACGCGCCGGTCACGCGTACGTCGATGCGGTCGGCGCTGGTCTCGACGGTGCCGGCCGGCGTCACCGCGTTCTGACGCGCCACGCTATCGAAGATCGCCTGCGGCGTGATGCCCAGCGTGGCGAGCTTCCGGTGGCTGAATTCGATGAAGATGCGCTGCTCACGTACGCCCACGATATCGACCTTGGAGACGCCGGGCGTCCGCAGCAGGCGTTGGCGCACGATCTCGGCGTAATCCTTGAGCTTGGCGAGCGTGACGTCATCGCTCGAAAGCATATAGACCGCAGAATAGACGTCACCGTACTCGTCGTTGAAGAAGGGACCCTGCACGCCCTGCGGCAGCGTCGGCTTGGTGTCGTTTAGCTTTTTGCGAACCTGGTACCAGGCATCGTCTACGTCCTGCCCTCGCGCCCGGTCTTTGAGCTGCATCTGGATGACGGTGACGCCCGGGCGCGTGTAGGTCTTCACGTAGTCGAACAACTCGAGTTCCTGCAGACGCTTCTCGAGCTTGTCCGCGACCTGGTCCTGCATTTCCTCGGCGGTGGCGCCTGGCCAGGCCGCGCTGACCACCATGGTCTTGATGGCGAACGACGGATCCTCGGCGCGACCGAGATTGAGATAGCTGAAAAGTCCAGCCGCCGAGAGCACGATGATGAGGAAGAGGACCAGCGCCGGATGAGCGACGGCCCAGGCAGAGAGGTTGCCGCGCGAAGGGGCATGATCTGGCTCTATGGGAGCGTTCATTGCACGACCTCGATGATACGAACGGGGATGGCGGCGTCGAGCTTATGCGCGCCCGTCGCGACGATCGTCTGGCCGGACTCTAGTCCACTCGTGACGATGGCCGAGGTCTCGGTCCATGCGCCGACTTCAACGCCTTTTTTGATCAAGCGGCCATGCGTCTCGTCGATGAGCCAGACCGAGGGCTGCCCCTCATCCTTGAACACAGCCGCGAGCGG
>NZ_JAEPRP010000106.1:0-25117 GCF_016652895.1 Ensifer sp. SSB1 | reverse complement strand
AATGCCGTGGCGGAATCAGTCGATCCGCTTGTTGAGCGAGGCATACTGACCGAGACGATTGTGAAGAACTCGATGGGGCGAGGAACTGCCCGGCAGTTTGAGTTCCGTCAGGGGGTTTTCGATCGTCTAAGAATGGGCGCTGAGCAGGGAACGGCTGGATCTTAGTGGCGGATTTCTGACATGAATGTCCCATGGCAAGGTTTGCCAGGCGGCGAGCAATAAAGGAATGATGCCTTAACCCCTTCCCATCCGTCTTCAATGGTTCGCGACCGGTTTCTCCATCCCGGCGATCACGCGCAGAAGCGTGGACTTGCCGCAGCCTGAGTGGCAGCAAGAGTAGATGGTAAAGCACGGTTACGGCGGCAGGACCTTTGGCTGTAGAGAGGTTCGCCCCAGCCTGAAGGCTTTCTCGGATACCGGCGACTTCTCGCCAGAGTTCTTAGAACTGCTCGGAATCGTGCCTGCCGGCATCATTCACTCCCAGGTCTTTCTTCCAGCAAAAGGCACTGGCGTGCGGTTGGCAATGACGGTGGCGGAGTTGGCTTTCCTGGCTGCCTGAATTCTTCTGTCGTTTTGGGTCCGAGGGAAATCAACAGGATTCCGAATCGGGTCGGGGTTGTAGTTTCGACGACTTCAGAGGGAGTGGCGCAGCCCAATTGGTCAGGAATCTGCACGCGAAATGTGCAAAAGTTGCAGGATTCACAGGAGAACAATTGGGGTTCAGAAGGGATGGAGAATTGGGCTAAGCTACGGTAGATAAACAGAAAATTGCGATGTTACGCCGGTCGTTTTTCGGCGGTGGGTTAGACTCTGTTAATCCTAAACTTCTGGACGATGTCAGGGAATCATGTTCTAGCTCTTGGCGGGCAATGGTCGGCAAACCGGCTTTAGGCCGCCAAGAGGGAAAAATGGCGATAGCTAGACGCGCAGAAACTGACGTTCAACTCAAGGAAGATGCTGCCGCCAAGATCTTGCGGCACGCCGGCCTTTTGTCGAGCCAGCTGCAGCAGTTGCGAACCCGCATGTACCCGCCGAAATCCGAAAAGACCTTGAGGTCATTTCTCACCAACGAAGTTTCGAAGCTGACATCCATACCGGATTCTACCCTGAAGCTGATGTCATCCGAGGGGCGCGGGCCGACGCCAAGCCGCCTTGAGAACAACCACCGGGTCTACACGCTCGCCCAGATCAACGAGCTTCGTGAGCTGTTTGCGAAGCAAAAGCCTGCGGAATCGCTCCGCTTCCTGCCTCGCCGCCGCCCGGGTGAGCACCTCCAGGTTCTCGCTATAGCGAACTTCAAGGGCGGTAGCGCCAAGACGACGACGTGTGTTCACCTTGCTCACTATCTCGCATTGCAAGGCTATCGCGTTCTAGCGCTCGACCTCGATCCCCAGGCATCGCTCTCTGCCATGTTCGGAGCGCAGCCGGAGATCGATGTCGGCGCCAACGAAACGATCTACGCCGCGCTTCGCTACGACGATGCCGAGCGGCGTCCGATCAGGGACATCATTCGTAAAACCTACTTCGATGGCGTCGATCTTGTTCCCGGCAATCTCGAAGTGATGGAGTATGAGCACGAAACCCCTCGTGTCCTGGCGAATAAGTCGAGTTCCGGCGCGATCTTCTTCGAGCGCCTGAAGCTTGCATTGGCGGAGGTCGAACACGACTACGACATCGTCATTCTGGATACGCCGCCGTCCCTTGGCTTCCTGACCCTGAGCGCGATCTATGCTGCCACGAGCATGGTGATCACGGTTCACCCAGCCATGCTGGATGTGGCATCCATGAGCCAGTTCTTGCTGATGATGGGCGATCTGATCAGCGTCTTGAATGAAAGTGGCGCCCAGCTCGACCAGGATTTCATCCGATATCTCGTGACGCGGCATGACCCGAACGATGCCCCGCAGTCGCAAGTCGTCGCAATGTTACGGCATATGTTCGGGACCGACGTTCTCCTGCCCACAGCCATCGAAAGCACCGCGGTAGAAGCGGCCGGCTTGGCGAAGCGTTCGATATACGAACTCGAATTGGGCCAGATTGGCCGCGATACCCATAAGCGTGCCCGCGAAGCCGTCGACGCGGTCAATGAAGCGATTATCCGCCTTGTCAACGACAGCTGGGGACGGACATGAGCAAGTCTTCTCGCAAGTCAATTGTCGCGAGCTTCGGCCTGTTGTCCGCGGAATTGGAAAACAAGCTCGCAGATGACCCGCAACCGGCGCCTGCTGCCCCCTCACCGCGTGTCGGCGCGGGCGTTGTCGGTGCTGCACATCGCGCTATCGATGATATCAGGGCCGAGCGCGATCGATTGAAGGCGATCGTCGAGGCTGGCGGGGGCGCGATCCTTGACCTGGATCCTGCGCTTATCGACCCTTCCCCCTATCCGGACCGGCTGGCGGATGATGACGCCACCGACTTTGAAACGTTTAAGCGTTCGATCGAGTCCGAGGGACAAAAAGTACCGGTTCAAGTCCGACGCCACCCGTCGTTTCAAGGCCGCTACCAGGTTGTCTATGGTCATCGGCGCTGGCGTGCTGCCAAGGAGCTTGGCCGGACGGTTCGCGCGCTTGAGGTTGATATTTCCGACCTGGATCTAGTCGTCGCACAAGGCATCGAGAACGCGAACCGACAGGATTTGACTTGGATCGAGCGAACACTGTTTGCCTCGCGAATGGACGATGCCGGCATCAAGGCGCGCAACATCTACGCGGCGCTCTCGATTGCGGATGCAGAGCTCGCTCGAATGCGTAGCGTTTATCGGGCGGTGCCTGCCGACGTGATCGAGGCGATTGGGCGTGCGCCCAAGATAGGTCGACCGCGATGGATAGAGTTCGCGAAGACGATAGCAAGCGATCCAGGATCTTTAGCGATGGTTCGTCAGGTACTCGCGGAAGCGAGTGACGGCGTCTCAGTGTCGGATCAACGCTTCCAGCAAGCTTTCGAGGCAATAAAGCCGTCGAGCCGCCCGCCGGAGAACAGTAACGAGCTGGCGGACACGGCCGGAAAAAAGCTGGGTGCCTGGAAGATCTCGCCCAAGGAGCTTCGAATTTCCGCCGATGGCCCACTCGGCCTGGAGTTTGTGAAATTCGTCGGCAAGGAGTTGCCGGCCCTCATTGAACGCTTCTCTCGAGAACGTAAAGGCTAGAAACCCTGACAGCTGTCAGGGGACTCATTCGATAAGGGAATACGGAAAGGAACACCGCAAAAGAAAAAGGCCCCCAAACGTTGCCGTCGTGGAAGCCTCTCTCATCGTTTAGCAGCCTGAGAATCGCATTTCCACGAATCACAGTCAAGAGTCTTTGGCATCGGAACGGGTGAGCGGACGTCTTTTGCCTGAAGGTAGGTGAAAGAAGATGCAAGGTGGAAATGTGACGACGCCCTTCGGGCGGCGGTCGATGACGCTCGGCATGTTGGCAAGCCAATATATGTCGCGTGACATCGCGCCCGAGACATCTGCTGACAAGTGGAAACTGTTCCGCGCGCTTTGCGAGGCCAAGCCCAGGCTCGGCATCAGCGAACGAGCTCTTTCGGTCATGAACGCCCTTTTGAGCTTCTATCCGGAAACGACCCTTTCTGAGGAAAACGGCCTCATCGTGTTTCCGTCGAACATGCAGCTCTCACTGCGTGCTCATGGCATGGCGGAGGCAACGTTGCGGCGTCACATTGCAGCCCTTGTCGATGCCGGGCTGCTTTCGCGCCGCGACAGCCCCAACGGCAAACGGTATGCCCGCAAGGACGGGGCGGGCGGCATCGATGAGGCCTACGGGTTCTCACTTGCTCCATTATTGTCGCGGGCTAGCGAAATCCAGCAAATGGCCGCAGAGATCGAAATGGAACGATTGCAACTGCGCCGTCTTCGCGAACGTCTGACGATATGCCGCCGTGATATAGGCAAGCTGATTGAGGTGGCTCTCGAAGAGGGTGTTCGCGGCGATTGGGAAGCGATCCACGAGCATTATCGGCGCCTGGTCGTCTCTATTCCGCGCGTCGCAACGGCGACCTCGATCACGCCAATCATGGAAGAACTGGAGATGCTGAGGGAAGAGGTCTCCAACCTGCTGGAAATGCGTGTGAAATCTCAAAATTTGAGCGGCAATCCTGATCAAACTGAGCGGCACAAACAGAATTCAAACCCCGAATCTACACATGAACTTGAACCTAGCTCTAGAAATGAGCTGGGGGCGAAGCTGAGCGAGACGGCCGTACCGCCGAGCGAGCCGATGAAGGCATTCCCGCTGGGGATGGTGCTGCAGGCGTGCCCGACGATTGCGGACTATGGGCCGGGTGGTGCGATCGGGAGTTGGCGTGACCTGATGCAAGCGGCCGTGGTGGTGAGAACGACACTGGCGGTCAGTCCGTCCGCCTATGAGGATGCCTGCGAGACGATGGGATCCGAAAATGCTGCCGTCGTGATGGCCTGTATCCTTGAGCGAGCCGGGCATATCAACTCGGCCGGGGGATATCTGCGCGATTTGACGGCGAGAGCGCGGCGCGGCGAGTTTTCATTGGGGCCTGTGCTGATGGCGCTGTTGCGCTCGAGGACCGGTGAGCACCGGAAAGCCTCGTGATGTCGGTACCGCAGCAACGGCTGCCGGGCGAAAAACGGGATAGCCGTCTCTTTGAAGGGACGGCTATCCCTCTGCACTCTGCGTTCCGAACGTAGCCTTAAACAGAGGTCGATCAATTGCATCGAGCTTGCCTCTTGGATTCGTCCGGTTGAAACGACGCTCCGACTCCATTTCTGCGAATTACCGAGCTTCCGAGGGATTTCATTTGTAGGTTTGCCCGCTGTACAAATCGCGTTCATACGGGCCGTTCAAAAAAGCGATGGCGAAGCATTAGCACTCAGCAACCAGACGCGGTTTGATGCGAGATTGACGATGGCCAGGTAGTTGGCCGCGAGTTTGTCGTATCGGGTCGCAACACGCCGGCATTGCTTGATTTTGTTGAAGAACCGTTCGACCAAGTTGCGCGCGCGATACAGACACGGGCTGAAGCAGGGTCTTTGTGATTGCGTTTTCGGCGGAATGTTCGCCCATGCGCCTCGCGCTGAATGCCGCGAGGCTTTCTAAGGAGCAACGGTCTGATGGCGGTCCCAATCGCTGAGTTCGTAGCGCATGATTCGAAGCTGCGGTTTTGGAGCTTGAGTCACGTCTCGGGCAGCGCCGTCAACCCGCCGGCATAGCGGACTTGCCGCTGGCTCGACCCGGTCGCAAATGACTCCCAGCAGACATGACGCGTAGCAGCCCGGCTTCGCCCCGGGACAACTGGTTACGGCCAGTCGCGGCTGTGCTATCGTGTCATCAACCGGACTCTGCAAGGGAGCCCAGGTGACCAACAGGGACACTATCGCGTGGTTGAGAGGTCCGTTCAGCGCCGTCTGGCTGCCATCCTTGCCGCCGATGTAGTCGGTTACAGTCGACTCATATGCATGGACGAGGACGGCACCTTGACGGCCGTGCGGAACCTCCGCGTCGAAGTGATCGAAACCAGGATCGCCGAGCACCAGGGTCGGCTGTTTAAGTCTATGGGGGATGGCTTTCTTGCGGAATTCCCCAGCGTCGTGAAGGCGGTGGCCTGCGCAGTAGCATTGCAGAAGGATATGGCAGCGCGGAACACGAAGCTGTCAGAGGACCGAGCCATCCAACTCCGCATTGGCGTCAACTTGGGGGATGTGATTGCTGAGGATGGCGATGTTTTCGGTGAAGGCGTGAACGTCGCTGTGCGGATCGAGGGACTTGCCCCGGCGGGCGGCATTGCAGTCACCGGCATGGTTCATGACAACGTAGGAAGTCGCCTTGATCTCTCGTTTGAAGACATGGGCGAGCAGCAACTCAAGAATATCGGCCAGCCGGTCCGGGTCTATAGTCTGGGAGCTCCAACAGGAACATCCGTGCGAGCAACAGCGGTAGAACGTATCAAACCGTCCATAGCAGTACTGCCATTTACCAACATGGGTGGTGATCCCGGGCAACAGTACATTTCCGATGGGATCACCGAGGATCTCATTACAGAACTCGCCCGTTTTCGCGGCCTATCCGTAGTAGCCCGCCACGCGTCGTTTCATTTTGCCAACAAAGGAAAAAGTCCTATCGAAGTAGCGCGGGAATTGGGCGTTGCCTATGTCGTTGAGGGTAGCCTACGCAAACTGGGTGACCGAATACGCATCACAGCCCAGTTGGTCGATGCCATAACCGGCACTCACGTCTGGGCCGACCGCTACGATCGCGATGCGCAGGATATCTTCGCTGTCCAGGACCTTGTAGTGGCCGCAATCGTAACAATGCTGGAGGGCCGCATGTACGATGCGGAAGCAGCAAAAGCTCGTGCAAAACCAACGACGAGTTGGTCGGCTTATGACTGTCTGTTACAAGGCCGCAATCTATGTGACCATCAGCGTGATGCCGAAGCCGTACCCCTACTTGAGCGGGCAATTGCCGTCGATCCGCATTTTGCACTTGCGCATGCCTGGCTCGCGATAGCTCTTACCATCAGCAACATCATTGTGCTCGACGATGATCAGATGACCAAGGCTGAGAGCGCTTCGAAACAAGCGCTGGAACTGGATGCCAACGACGCCACGTCTCATTGGGCAAGGGCGCTGTACTACCTTTGGACAGGCGACCATGACCATTCACGCTTACATTTTGACAGGGCGCTGACACTCAATCCCGCCGATATACAGATTAAGGGCGACTACGCGAACTGGCAGCGCGCCAGCGGCCGGCCGGCCGCTGCCCTGGCCACAATCGATGCCGCGATAGGCTTGGGTCCCTTCGTGCCGGATTGGTTTGCAGCGGTTCGCGGCCTGACGCTCTTTGACCTTGCTCGGTATGCTGACGCAGTCGAAGCGCTCGAGAGTGCCCCTGTACAACGTACCTGCGGCCTCTTGTACCTAGCCGCCGCGCGCGCGCAATTGGGCGACTTAACTGGTGCAAGTGAGGTGATCGCCGAGGTGAAGCTGGTGAAACCGGATTTATCGCTTCGGAATGTGACACAGGTACTGCACTACGCACGCCCTGAAGCTCAGCAACACTTGGTTGATGCCCTAAGGAAGGCGGGGCTTCCGGAGCAGTATATGCGCCCCTTGCGAGCAATTTGAGGTAACTTCGGCTTGTGGCCATTGCTTCTTTTGGCTGCGCGACAAAGATCGGTCGCTTTTTGTGCATGGCGGACGTCGGCAAGTCGTCCGCCCGACTGATTTATGGGTCCACGGCCCAGGACGCGGCCGTTGCTGGAGCATCCGAAAAAGGCGGCCAACCAGAAGAAGCCGGTGATCCTGGAGACCCAAAGCTGCAATCGATACAATGAAAGGATTTCGCTCGATTGGTCTGATCGACACCACAGAATTGCGCAATTCTGCAGCTGACGGAGTCGTGCAATGGCGAAATCATGCCTTCCAACGTAACCGTCCGGCGAAGCTTGCAATTACCCACATCTGAGCGTCGCTGCTATTTCGGTTCCGAGGCGAATGTCGGTCAGTCGGCTGAGGCCGCGCCAGACGACCGTATTTCCCGGTGGCGGATCTGATGTTCTTGCAAGATAACCACCCAAACGAGCGAGTTTGGTGAGGTAGAAGTTTAGCGATCCCGGCGTGGCCTGCCGGTTGCCTGCGTTGCTGACTATTTGATCGAGGATTTCAATTTCCTGTTCGGTGAGAGCCGCGGTTGGCGGTGTTTCGGGCGCAGTGCGCGCGAGCATTGTCAACCAGAGCACTCTCCAGCTCATGATGCAGAACACGGCGACGAGATTTGCCAGTCGATCGGCCGTTCGTAATCTTGCATCTTCAGCCCGGCAACCGGACTTGAGGATCTTATGGAAGACCTCAATCTTCCAGCGCATCGCGTACCATTTGATTTTTTCCACTGCCTCCTCGCAGCTATGCACCTCAAGATCGGTCAGTAGCTTCCACTCGATGCGCTTGCGGCCGGCCGGAGGGTTGGGCTCCACCGCGTGAATGACGGTAAGGTCCAAAGCAGGATATCGCTTCGTCTTGCCGATGGGCGGCAGCACCCGGATCCGTTTGAAGCGGATATCCAGGTGGACTTTGGTGACCTCATCGGTATCGGCGCGAACTTCGATGAGATGCCGGCCGACAGTTTCAACATCGCGCATTTCAGCCGATATCGTGTGATCCCCGTTGCCAGCCAGCCGGTCGACGACGGTGCGCACGACGAAGTGCGTGCCAAGCTCCCTGGTCAGGCAGTAGAGTTCGTAGATATCACTTTCGCGATCGCCTACATGAATGCATCGGTCTGGCTGACCGAGAAGCCCGACGGATTGGCGCAGATTTTCAAGCCACCGAATGCTTTCCTTGGTTTCGATCGGAACACGTGTCGGATTGATCTTGCGTTTGAGCTGGGCCGTGCCCTTGAACCTGTCGCGGCTCCAGAACTTGACGGCCGCCAACCCTAAGGGCAGGCCATCCAAGGTCACCGCAAGGCTCGAATGCATCAATATCCCGCAGACCGTATGGTGGCGCAGCCGCTCCTGTTTGTCACGGCCACTGTTGACGCTCTTCGTAAAGCCAACGGCATGCGGATTGCGGCGCTGATAGGTAAACTCGGTCGTGTCCTGCAGCACCAAGATCGGACCATTGGAAGCATCGTAGCGTTGAGCGGTCGCGGCGAAATGGCCGTTGAGGATATCGCCTTCCTCAACATTCGGGTTGGAGAAAAAGCGATACGCCGCTTTTGTATTGGCCCAGTCCTGGCAGGCGAAAGGAATAGAACCGCCCATATGCTCCCCAAGCTGCCGTAAAAGCTCCGAGCAGCGTCGGCCAAGGCGAGCATCTTTGAAAGACCCCGCGTCTATTTCCTGCTTGCTCCAATGGCCGTCATTACCAGCCATCACATCGTCTCGAACCGACATAAAGCACCGCCTTAAACGAATCAGGTGCTCCGAACAGAATCACAAGTGATTCTTTCGATTCAAGATTTCAGCGAAAGCTTTTCGTAAAAGACTCAGCTACTTATGGGTAATTGCAAGCGTTACCGGAGGGGTACCTTCCGACGACGTCGCGACGCTCAAGCATCTCACAAACGAAGGCATGGGCGAATCGCGCCTCGGGCGCTGGCCTCCCCTCCCCTCCCCTGGCCGGCGCACCAGAGTCTCGCCCACCATCTCTCGGGTCTGGACAAGCGCATGGAGGATCCGAGCGATGGCATGCCGGCGGACGTGGAAGCTGGTTTGCGCTGCCGACGTCTTTTTGATGGCGATGGGCACATCGCTCCGGAGACCGTTCGACGCGGACAGACGAGTTTTGGTCAGGAATCGCACGGCGCGTCGAGGGTAGTTGCGATGCCCGGCCCCTTGAAACAGGCAACGGACGCCCAGGCTCTCACCGCCAACCCGACGCCCCTGTATTTAATCATCTGCCCAGGGTATCATCACACCTCTCTCCCATGTGGAGCTCGGCAGCCAAGTCGCCCTGATGCATGAACACGCCTGGCCGATGATGCAGGTGCTGATCGACGCGGGTGTGATAGGAGATTTGCGATCGCCCGATATTCTTAGGTTTGGCTTCACGCCGCTCTACACGTCATATGTTGACGTCTGGGATGCCATTCGGTGCTTCGAGGCGGTCATGGAGACCCAACGATGGCGGGAGCCGCAATACTCGGTGCGCAAACTGGTGACGTGAACGAGCTCCAAAGCGCCGCATAGCCAAACTCAAACGTCAACGATGATGTTGGCGCGCAGGCGATCAGCTCAGCCGAGACGCCAAAGCTTTGTGATGATCCGTCTTAAAAGGGGGCGGAGCCGCGGTGGTGAGCGACGGGAATTGCGCATGGTCCACGCCAAGTCAGCTCCTGAACAGCATCCTGCTTAAGCAGGCGGGGCAGCAGGAATGAGGATCGCGAGCACGGTTGGTCGTCAGAAACTCGAAGGAACGCGAAGAAGCCAGCGGGGAAGCTGCTGACGCGCGTAACCGAGTTCATAAGTCGGTCGAAACTTTGTCGGCTGACCTGGCGAAGAAGCAGGGTCCCCTCCCCGGCTTTGTAGATCGTGGCTAGCGACACTCGTTGCCGCCGGATCGGTGGACGAGCGATGGCTCCATGAAATCAAGTCTGACAGTTCATCATTCCCTCGTCTTTCTTCCGAAGAGGCGCAAAGCATTGAATGAATGTGAAATTCCGTCGATGCCGAAAGTCAGGTTCGAGGGTTAACATGGAACTTGTTCATGAGCATTGAGGCGGTCGGCGCACGATTAAATTCCTCTGGATGCGTATCTACCCGCGAGGCGAAATTGACTAAGATACTGATAATAAAGAGCATTGTGTCGATATTGCCGGCCGGCAACTTCGAGGCAATTACAGCACCCGCGCGCCCATTTTCAATGACTTGCTGCGTTTGAGGTCTGCCATGCTTTCCCGGCCGTGAAGTATCGCGGCTGAACAGGATTAGGGCCTAACGTCCGGTCGAGTGGTTGATTTGAGTAGTTTTTCGAGAAGCGGGGACTAGCGCTGGTCAAAGAGATTGGCGCTTTCGGGGCGCCGCTTGGTCGCCAAAACCCTGACAGCTGTCAGGGTTTTTGTACCCGCGTCGTCGCACGGGCGACTTGTGAGCCGGCTACTGAAATGCGAACGAGCACGAAATCTTGCCATCGCCCGCGAAAATTGGGTGACCAGCGCTTGCTGGATTTGATGCAAATGGCTGCATCGCCACCCGTATCAGGTCAATCGCTTGTCGGAATTTTGAATACGCTAGGACTAGTGAGTTCTGCGGGAACGAGCCGGAACTCGTCCATGATCGCGGTTTCGAAGGATCCTGACTGAGTGAGCAAAACGCTTTAACGGCTCCTGCGTAATCACTGAAAACCCTGACATCTGTCAGGGTTTTGTTGAGACTCTCGGCTTTAGAGGAGGCTCGCCTACGCAGGCGCGCGTTGGTTCGATGGTCCCGTCGCGATTTCCACTGCGAGAAAGCCGACGTCGCTTTAATTTCCCGCCGGCTTAGACATGAGCCAGGAGTGGCGAAACCTGGCGTCCTTAGCTCAGCTTTCATGGGTGAGTGAGGCCGAAACGCCTAGCCTCATCAAGAAGATCCCGAAGGCATGATGACCGCCACTTCCGCCCTCGCCCAGTGGCAGCTTTGGTATTGCATCCAACTGCCCAACGATATCGCGTGGGCCAGAGCCAGCTTGATGACCTGCTGCCCTGGGCTCACACCGCCAGGCAGTTCATGGCCCTAGCCTGAGAACAGCGCGCACAGCAGACCGTCAACGCGAAACCGGGGTCAGCGTCAGCACCTCGCTGTTGGTCTTGCACGAACCCGGTACGCCGTTGATGCAGCCTTTGGTGGTTTGCTTGATGGTCAGCGTAGATCCGTCGCCGGATGGACCGATCTTATAAGTGCCGCTGCCGGCGCCTGAAAAACCGCCCCCCGCAAGCACATACTTCACAGTCCCGCCAGAGCGCGACGTTGGCGTGTAGACGAAATCCGCAGTGCCGCCGGGGAACTTGCCGACAACCTGGAACGCCTCGTTCAGCTTCACCACAGTTCCACTCACCTTGATCCGGGCTCCGCCACCGGTGACCGTCCACGGGCCGGGACAACGCTTGTCCAATACATGTTCGGCAATCCGGGCAGCGTCGTCCAGATACGCATCGTCGTCTGAAAAGCCGGTGAAGCTGTCGACAATGTCTCCATCGGGGTTCGTTCTTGTCTCTATGGTCCAGTCGGCTTTCCCGGCGCCGAATGTGATACGCCCGCCAATCAAAAAGTCTGGCATCACCGTACCCAGCTTCTTTATCGCTGTGGTCGGGTCGGCATACTTGGACTGCTGAAACTTCTGTTCCTTGATCACCTCGTCGATCCGGCGCCATTCGACGACCTTTCCCGCGCACCACGCAAACTCCCCGCCGTCGTCCAGCATGGTGAGAAGATGGTGTAAGATGGCCTCACCCAGACCGTTGCCAGCAAACTCCCGTCCGGGATAGTTGTCATCGGAGATTGTGCCGACCGCCAACGCCACATCGGCTTGCTGCGCTGGTGCGACCGTCGCTGACAGCAAGACAAGCAGAGGCGCACAAAGCACTGGAACTGCATGCGACAGTCGTTTCTGAACTTGCACCTGGATGCCCCCGCTCGCGGATCTTGCAACTACACTGCCTTTCTAGCCAGTGGCCTGTCCAACTAATTTTCGGGAAGGCGGCAGGACCGCCCTTCTACTCCCCTGCCCGCTCGGACGATCAGATTGCTGCTATTCGGCCAACGGGACGCTCGTTGCTGCCGGCCTCGCCCAGAGCCGTGATGCTTTCAAGCCGGTTGTCCGAGGCAAGGCTATTGGCTTCGATTCAGCGCGAAAACGTACAGGCATCGCCATGAACGCCGTGTGGGGTCGTCAACACCGGCGCCCTGATCGTACCGGCAAGGTTGAATTGCGCCGATAAAGGCGGGCGAGAGGTGCGATGCACCGGCTTCTCTATACGCGCGCGACCCTCGCGATCGGCGAAAGGACCAAGAAGGGCGCGGCGGGCATCTTCGTCCCGGACACATTGCTAAGAACTCGGCCGGCCTCCCGCTTCGCCTTCTCCGTGCCGCATCGATCATCTTTTCTCTTGGGCCACGTAGGTCCGCCACGGTAAGATACCATCGACTTTTGCCCGATTTGACGACGTTACCATAGCGAACGGTGTGCCGTTTGCTTCGAGGATCGAGAAGGTGCCCGGCAAGTCAGGGTGCGCGCGGAGTTGGACGGAGGACGGATCGTGGAAATGAGCATCAGTGACCGCGCGCTTATCGCGCTGATGAAACGCTATTTTACAGCAAAAGCCGAGCTGGCGGGCCTGAAAGAACAACTGGAGGCGGCGCGACACGCAGCCGGCGAGGCGATCGGCCTGTTCTACGATCCCCGCTCGAACGCCGAGCATGCCGGGGACCTGGAGCGCTCGCATCGTTTGAAGGCGGAGATGGTGGCGCTGATGCAGCGCGCCGAAGCGTGGTGGAGGGCAGGGTCGGCCGACGATCAACGCGACAAATCGGAGGTGGAAACGGAACTGGAACCGGAACAGTGGCATCAGTTTGAGAAGCGGGCTGACGCATTCTTTGGCGGTTAGTCACCAAACGATCAACCGGACCTGTTTGTTCATTTGTTCTGAACGCGTTGTTATAGTAGCTCGCCGCTTGCGTTACCGATTTGTGCAACGACTGCGGCATGCCCTCGTGGAGGGAAGGCCGCAGTCGGTGGGTTCGGTCAGGTAGGTTATAAATATACGGGAGGAAACCAAAACCCTGACAGCTGTCAGGGTTTTTACGTGCAAGCTGGATTTCGTAGGTTGTGCGTGAAGCTGGCCGCGCCGATACCGGCCGACCAACCAAGATGACATGTTTGTCGCTGTGTTGGTACGGCGGAGTCGGAATGACGGGGAGGGGAGGCGAGGTCTTACGGCTGGCGCGCACCGCTCCCTCGTCGGTTAGGCCTCGATGCGCAGTGCTCCCAGTTCGGGTCGCCGGCGGGCGACCGGAAGCAAAAGCGGTCAGAAGCAGCGCCGATCTCGTAGATTGACCAAGCGCTCGCGGGCACAAGCCTTCATGACCTGTGCAAGCACATTCGCGATGACAGCCCTTTTGCTCCTTGGTTGCCGCGGCCGGGCGCCGGCGGGGACAGCAATCCGCTGCGCCGACTTGAGTGCGCGGCCGTCGAAGGAACCGCTAAAGCCTCGCCAACGAGTAAGAATTGACCAGCTCGTCAGCCGGCGTCGCATAGCCCCCGAGGGCATGTGGCCCGTTGACACGCACAGTCGCTGCAAACGCAAGCGAGCTTCCACCTCCACCGGCGCGCCGCGAATTGGATCTTCCGCCCGCTTGATTGGGTCCCAGAGGCAGCGCGCGCCGAAACTCAGCATCAGGCCCTCGGGGGCTGGCCAGGGGAGGGGAGTGCCGGTGGCAAGCTAACACCAGGCTGAGATAAGCCGAGATCGGAGGCAAACGCGATGCCTTCACTTGCCAGTGCTTGAGCGTCGCGGTGCCTTCTTCGGATGCTGATCCCGGCGGTTGAAGGGAAGCATGCCGTCGAGGGCCCCGAGTTGCTCGCGCGACGAAGGACGACCTGGGCTGCAATATCGGGGGACTCGCGGCGTCCACCACCTTACCTGGTCGTCCGCGGGTTGACGACCATCAAACCGACACCCTCGAAATCCGGCACATAACGAGTTGCCAGCGCGCCGCCGCCACCTGGAAGCAGGCGCAGTTCGTGCCGGGTTTGGCGATAGAGTTTTTCGTTTTAGGTCTTCGTCGCCGCGTCCAGACAGACAACACTGAGCTAAAGCTGCCGATCGATAACGACTACCGGCGCCTGGCGCTGCAGACCCTCTAAAGTCAAGCCTGGAAGTCCATGCCGGCAAACAGCGGCAGCGAGAGGAAGCGCGCAATCGGTCGCCCAATGAATCGTGCCTTCAGCGGCGGATGAGGCCAAACCGGTGAGCTTCGTCCAACAGGTTGCGGACGGAGGAGGGCTGCCATCTCTTGCCGCCGCGCGCAGGTCGTTCTCCCATCTGATCCAGTTGAGCGGCGATGTCGCGTAGCGACAGATCGGGATGGGCAATGGCGATCGCCGCCACCAGCTTCATCAAATGGTCCTCGGGGGGGCGGCGAGGGGACCGGGCCAGGAGTTCTTTTTCCGCGAGCTTTTCGCGGACCAGGCGATGAACGGCGCGACGAAGGCGCTCGACGGTCCAGTCGTGACCGCGGCGATTGAGCACGCGCACGACATTGTCCCAACTGTGCTGAGGCCGGAGTTGCCGCACCATCGGCAACCACGTCTGTGCGGACGCAACGAGTTCATCGAGATAGAGTTTCTCGCGTGCTTGGGAGACTGCTTTGATCGCCTCCGGTCGCCGTTCTCGCAGGCCGGGGTTTCCAGGAAGCTTACCGCGCGCCTTCGCCGCCTTGATGCCTGCTTTGGTGCGCTCGGCAATCAGCGCTCTTTCGAGCTGCGCCACCGCGCCGAGGACCTGGAGAGAGAACATGCCCTGTGGCGTCGAGGTATCGATCGGGTCGCGGATCGACCGGAAATGCACCCCGCGCCCCTCGAGGTCCTCGATCACCGACAAGAGATGACTCACTGATCTGGCCAGACGATCGAGGCGGACGACGACGAGGACGTCGCCCGCGGTAAGCTCGCCAAGCAACTTGGTCAATACTGGGCGAGCGCGCGATGCCCCGGAGCCGTGCTCCTGATAAATCCGATCACAGCCGGCGGCACGCAGCTCGTCCAGCTGGGCATCATGATTCTGGTCGTCGGTCGACACGCGGGCATAGCCGATCAGCCGCTTGAGAGGCTCCAGGACTTCAACTGTTTGTCGCTTGGCCATCGCGCTTTTCACGGCCCCGTTTCGAAATGGTTTGTACAAATAAGAAATGCGTGAGAAATAGCTCAGTTGCAAGTGTGTTTTATGGTGCGAATGGAAGCCCGCCAGACTCCAAGTGTGGATGCGGATGAGTGGATGCTCGCAGCCTGTGACGAAACCGCATCAGCGGGCCTCTCTGGCCGAAATGCAGCTCTCATCATAACCTAAACTCTCGAGCGGGGCAGGACACATTAACTCAGCCGGCGGCTGCGGGTTTTCGCTCGGGCCGATGCTGATGGCGCTAGGTAACCAACCGTGCTGCCCGTCCGTGTTTGCGCTCTGCGTCGTTGTAATCGCGCGCCGCCTGCGTAACGGACTTGTGCAGCGACTGCTGCATCGCTTCCGGAAGGGGAATGCCTCGGTTGGCGGCCTCGGTGAGATAGCCTGACCGCAGTCCATGCGCCGAAAACAAGGTCGGGTCGAGCCCCGCCTGTGTGCAACGGCCTTTCAGGATCAGGTTGACGGATTGCGGCGTCAGCGCCCGGCGATCAATGTTCTCCCACTGGTCGATGCGCCGAAACACCGGCCCGCCCTCGATGCCGGCCGCCTCCAGCCAACCTTTCAATGCCAGCACCGGCCGGCCGATCAGGACCACCCGTTCGTCGTCATCACGCGTCGTCGTTTTCGTGCGGCCGACGCGGATAGATAGGCAAGGGAGGGGAGGGGAGCCAGGGTCGGCTGGATCGGCCTGCACGGGGTCCTCGTCGATGAGATCCTCGACACGAAGCGCGGCCACTTCCGATCGGCGACGGCCGCCGGAGGCGAAAGCGGTCAGAAGCAAGGCGCGGTCGCGAAGATCGACCCGACGTTCACCCGCGCAGGCGTCGAGCAGCTTCGCCAGGATATCGCCGGTGATAGCCTTTTTGCTCTTGCGTTGCCGCAGCCTGGCGCTGGCGCGAACCGCAAGCCGCAGCGCCGATTTGAGCGCGGGACCGTCGAAGGCGCCTGTCAGGCCGCGCCAGCGTGTGAGGATCGACCAGCTGGTCAGGCGGCGACGAACGGTTTCGGGGGCATGCGGCCCGTCGGCGCGCAGAAGCCGCTGGGACCGCAGGCCATTTTGCACCTCCATCGGCATGCCATGGCTGGGATCTTCCGCGTGCTTGAGCGGGTCCCACAGGTGATGGGCGACGAATTTCAGCAGTAAGCTTTCCGGCGCCGGCCAGGGGAGGGGGCTGCCTGTGGCGAGCTGGCACCAGGTCTCGAGATAGCCGAGGTCGGACGCAAGCGCCCTGAGCGTGTTGTCGCCCATGCCCTCGCTGGCGAGGTGTTTGAGGGTGGCGACGTCGTCGTCGGTCAGCAGGGCGGCGAGCTGATCACGACGGTCGAACGGCAGGATGGCGTCCAGGGCGTCGAGCTGCTCGGCGCGATGAAGGATCGCCTCGGCTACGATCGATTTGTGGCGTCCTGCCACCCTACCTGTCCTGCCACGGGTTTATGATCACCAAGCCGAGGTCCTCTAAATCCGGTACATTCCGGGTTGCCAGGGCTGCGCCACGGGAAAGGGCGATGGCGGCGATCTGGGCGTCGAATTGACTGATCGGGCGACCCGCCTTGCGCCGCTCCGTTGCAATTGAGCCATAGATGTCTGCGGCCTCCCGATCGAACGGCAGCACGCGACCGGCGAGATCGTGGGCAAAGATCGGCAAGATTGCTGCTTCAAGGTCACGCCGGCGGCGACCATCGGGAAGCAGGCGTAGTCCATACAGGATTTCGGCTTCGGTGATCGTGGTCGTGAAGATGGCGGCAGGAGGCTGGCCCGTAAGCCAATCGACAACTGCGGGCTCCGGCGCCGGCAACAGCAGCTCGGATATGATGTTGGTGTCGAGAACGATCATGGCGCAGAGAAATCCGGCGCGTCACGGATCGGCTCGCGCGCGGGGAGTTCCAGTTCGACGCCGCCAAGCGGCTGCAAGCGCGCGCGGATCGCGCCAGCGAGGTTTCCTGCCGTTGTCTCCTGCTGCGCCAACACCATTTTCAGGATGTCACGGGCCTCGTCTTCCATCGATCGGCCATGGATCGCTGCGCGAACGCGCAGCCTCTGTTTCAGTCTATCGTCGATGTTGCGAATGGTCATGCTGGCCATTAAATCGCCTCCAGTCATCATTGATTGCATATAATGCAATGATGGCAATTTTTCAATTGAAGCCACAGTTCCGCGGGCGGAGGAGCAAAACGGGGAGCGAAATAGGGCTGTTGCCCGGGCCTCGCGGCAGGGTTTGGGTAACAGATTTAGCTTGTCGGTTGCGCTAATGGAGCGGATTCTATCTCGCTGATTCCACGGAATCAGGTGTTTTCCTGTTCACCGGACTTGCCCTCATTCGACGGATCCCTTGATCCCTCAAAATACTGTCGTGGGTTCTAGCCCCGATTCCGGGATCGTTGTTCAAACAAGAAACGCGCTGATAAAGGGACGGTTGCAAGCGTGTTTTATGGTATGAACAGAGGGCTTCCAGACTCGAAATGGCGGTGCGGATGACCGACGGACCGAAAGCGGCCAAGAAACCGCGCCAGCGGGCTTCTGTGGCGGAAAAGGCCGGAAATCGGCCCGCTCGAAGGGGACCGGGTCGCGCCCTGTCGTTTCAGGTGGGCCAGGAGATGGAAAAGTCGATTGGCGGACGGCTCTCCGCCGGCCGCTCGGATCCAGCGAGTCCATTCGATCAAGGCGGATGAGTCCGCTGAACAAGGTTGAAAAGCGGCTGAAAAGCCCGGATTTCCAGGCAAATCCACCGATCCAGGGCGACCGACAATGGCAAGATTTCAAGCTCAGATGGCTAACTATCGATACTGAGAACCTATCGATAGTGATTGGGCGCGAAAATTAACGTCTGCGTGACGGAAGCATTCTGTTGATTAATTTCCGTTGGCGGAATTTAAAACGTTAATACAGATGGTCAATGACTGCCTACGATGCCGAGGAGCCGCGCCAAGGAGGGTAACCGGGGCAGATTTGGGGACAGACGGGTTGAGTCGCGGAAGCACGGTGGTTTTCGGTCATCGAGATCGGAGCAGTCTTGCGGCGTTGTGCACACATGTCCGTGGCATCGACGCTGACCCAAGGTAGTTCTCCTTGCCGGGGCTGTTTGCAAAGTGGAGAGCCGTGTTCAAGCCTTAGCCGCGACCAGAGTGGCCAGCGGCGGGATGGGCGGACCGTCGAGTTGCAGGCGGTCGCCGAGATAGTGCCAGAACGACAGCCCGAGCTTGCGGCAGGTTTTCATCAGCCCGAGCATGGTGTCGCGCGCCACACGACCATCGCGCTCATCGTGCCGCCGGAGATCTTGCGCTTGACGAGGCTGCGCAGGTCGTTCTCCGACGCATTGGTGTGGAGCGGCGTTCCCGGACAAGAATGGCTGGCCAAAGTCCACCCGCCACCAGGAGGCACGGCCATTTTCCGGTCCCGTCAGTCCGAATTGTGCGATTGTTTCAATCTTTGCCGATAGACCTCAGGAACCCTCCGACAGGTCTCCCAGCCTGCCTAAAAAAGTGGCCCTGTCGCTATTGGCCGGACTCGACCAGAGGCGTCGCGCAGAAGAAACAGCACGTCGAGGCCAAGGTGCTGGGCAAGCTCGATCCCGGACGTCGGACCGAGAACCATCAACGCGGTCGCCCAGGCGTCGGCTTCAGCGCAGGTTCGTGCGACGACTGTGACCGAAGCGGGCGACGACAGCAGCGGCGCACCGCGGCGCGGATCCATGGTGTGTGAGAGACGGCGACCGTTCACGACAGTCCAATGCCGGTAATCGCCAGAGGTAGCGACCGCAGCATCCTGCAAGGCGAGGATGGAATGCCGCGCTCGACGGGCCGTGTCGGGACTTTCAATGGCGATATTCCAAGGCTCACCGTCGGGACGCAAACCGATTGCCCTCATCTCGCCGTCAATTCCCACGAGGCCGGAAGTTATGCCGAAGCGCGCGAGGATCGCGGCCAGCCGGTCGACGCCATATCCCTTGGCAATGCCGTTGAGGTCGATGGTGATCGGCGCGCGCTTTCGCACCGTCGCGCGAACAGGATCGAGTTCGAGCGCGGCATGGGTGGGTTGGCGCGGTGTCGCGAGTGCCTTCTGGATCAGGGTCCGGTCGGCCGCGTGCGGGCCAAAACCCCAGGCGCCAACCGCATCGCCCACGCCGATATCGAAGGCCCCGCCGGACGCGCGGCCGATTTCGAGCGCAAGATGCAGCACGTCAGCCAGACGAGCCGGGACCTCGATCCAGTCGCCGACTGGGTCAGCGTTCAACCTCATCAGAGCGCTGTCGGGCTTCCAGGTGGACATCTGCTCGTCCACCTCGTCCATTTCCGCTTGAAGAGCGTGCCGAACCGGCTCTGGATCGAACCCTGCCGCGGTGTAGAACAGCGCCGACCAGCGCGTTCCCATGGTCGGTCCGTTAAGCGTGTGCCTCATCGGATCAGTAGACGTCTTCGACATAGCGTCCCTCCGCCTTGAGCAGTGCCGGCGTCAATCCGGCTGGCGCTAGAAGCTCGGCAAGCGCCGCCGAAACGCCGACAGCCATATCGCGCCCACCACAGACCATGACTCTCGCGCCCCCACGGATCAGGGTCGTCATCTGGGCGGCTTCCTCAAGGAGGGCGTGCTGGACATAGCGCGGCATCCGCCCGCGCGAGCACGCCCCGACGAGCCGGTGAAGGCGCCCTTCGCGGCGCCAGCACGTCAGTTCGTCCTTGTAGAGGAAATCGCTGGCAGGATGACGCATTCCGAAGAACAGGTGGATCGGACGGCGGCGCGCATTGGCACGCACGAAGCCCGCCAGCGGCCCTATCCCTGTTCCAGCTCCGATCAGGATCAGCGGTGTCCTGCTCCTGCCGGCATGGAAGCCCGGATTGCTGCGGATGAATGCGCGAACGGCACATCCTGGCTCCAGATTGAAGAGCTGCCCGGAACAAAGCCCCGCCGGATGCTTCTTCACGACGATCTCGATGAAGCCGTCGCACCGTCCCGAAGCCAGCGAGTAGAACCGGGGAACGGACGAGCCCTCGGGCAGCACGCCGAGAAGATCGCCTGCCGAAAACCGACCGAAGCCACGCCCGGCCAACCGATGCCAGAACGGGACTTTGGGTAGCGCGAACCGCAGGATCACGGTCGGAGCTTGCACCTCTGCGCCGTATTCGCGTCGCGAAACGAGGGTCAACGGGGAGGCCGCCGGCAAGGCTGGCCGATGGACAAGCTCCAACCCGATCCCCATCGCTTCACCCAGCGATCGTCCCCAACGGGCAAATTCCTGCGGTGACTGCCGGTCGACGGTGTCATATGGGATCAGCGTGCTCCACCCTCGCGCCTCGGCGGTCCTCGCGACGACCTGGGCAAAAGCGCAGTAGGCCGGGAAGCTGCGGTCACCGAAGCCGAGCACGGCCACTGGAATGGCTGGCTCTGCCGGCAGGGCTTGCAGGCGATCGAGGAACCCCCGCGCCGAAGTGGGCGCATCGCCATCGCCATAGGTTGCCGCAAGGATGAGAATGCGCCGGGCATGCCGGTAACGCTCAGGATCGAAAGACGACATCGGCGCGGTGTGAACCGCCTGCCCGAGCTTCGTCAGTGCGGCGTGCAGCGTCGCAGCGAAGCTCCATGTGTTTCCGCTCTCGCTGCCGACAAGCAGCATCGTTTCTGCACGTCCAGCCGTTACATTGCCGTGAATTCGGGGGCGCCCGCGCCGACCCGCCAGCCACAGGATGAGGCCGGTGCCCGCCATCGCCGGCAAGCCGAGCGCCATCATGCCGAGCACGAGGCCCAAGGCGGCCGCGCCTCGACCGGTATGCAGCATATAGATGGTCTCCGAGAGGCGCTGCCATCCGGTCAGGTCGCTCCAGGCCAGCAGCACGCCGGTGCCCTGATCCAGATAGCCCGTGCCGCGATCGGTCTTCAGCGTGAAGACATCCGTCGCATCGGCCGGGTCGGGAAACGCCAGGCTGCGCAGTTCGGTGACCGGTGTCCGTTTCAGCAGATTCATGTGCGATGCGGCCATGCCGGCCCGGCCGCTCGCCTCGATGTGGGCGACGGGAGATGTGGCCGTGTCGGGCAGGAGATCGAATGTCGACGCCGTCATCCACAATGCGGTGACCGAGGACAAGACGAGGCCCGCGACGGTCAAGCGCGCGATCTCGACATGCAATCGTCCAGCGAGCGGCCCGCGCATCGGCGCGAACCATCGCCGCCAGCCGCCGGCCCTGCGTGCGACGAGCATGGCGCCGGACACAGCCAGGACCAGCATGGCGGCAGCGCCCACTGCCCCTGCGATGCGCCCGCCGTCACCGAGAAAGAGCGACCGGTGCAGGCCGGTAAGCCACTGCAAGACAGCATTCGGATCGCTGGAGGCGACACCCAGCCCTGTTGCGGGATCGATGAGGGCGGCCTGAGGCACCCCATCCTCGAACCAGTAGGCGGTGATCTTGCCGGAGGGCGCGCGACGTATCTGTTCTATCTGAGGGTGGACGGTGAGGATGCGCCCGGCCAGCGTCGCGACGGAAAGCCCTGCCTCGGCTTGCGGGGCGGACAACCGTTCGGCGGCGGGAAACAGCGAGAGTGCTGCACCGCTAAGGCTCAAGACCAGCAGAAAAAGAGCGGCCAGAAGGCCTGGCCAGCGATGGATGACACGAATCATGTCCTTCACCGCCTAGAAGGAGTAGGCAACGGTCGAAACGTAGCGTCGACCGCGAACGGGCGTCTTCGCGCTCGCAACCGTCAGGGGAACGGCGACCTCGTTGGGGCTGTCACGCATGTCCTCCACGGCTGCGTCGACATGCAGCGTGTAACCTGCGTCGAAAAGCGCATCGGCAAGGTCGAGCGAGATCTCCAGGGTGCGCCCCGCACCGACGCTGGCCCCGGTAATGCCGTCGATACCGGCGCGGCCGCCAGTGGCGCGATACCAACCCGAAAGATGCTCGTAATATTTGGACTTTCCGCCAGCGACCCAGAGCGTGCCGGCATATTTGCCCTGGGGATCGGTGACATAGAGCGCGAGATACGCGCCGTCGCCGCCATAGTTGGTCAGCGTTGTGGTCAATGTCACCGGCCGGGCCATGGCGAGGCCGGGCAGCGTGAGGGCGGTTGTCATGGCGAGAACTGAGAGAAGCGATTTCATGTCGGCTTGCCTTTTGCGAGGAAACGGTGTCCGGGTCGTCACAGAGCGCCGACCCGTCCTCGTCACTGTGGCGAAGACGCCTGAGGGCTGCCTGACGGTCATCGGGATTTTCCGTCAGCACTTCGTCAGGAAGCATCGGAAACGGTCAGGTCCGCAGATGCAGGAGCGGCCGGCCTGTCGGCAGGCCAGCCGCGAAAGCTCCGGGGACTGAACAAGACGGCAGCCAGCCACGCTCCGTTCGGGCGCGTGTTTCTGCCACTGCGTCAGCGTGGGGACATCCGCTGCAGCGTCCCGTCGCGCAGGACGTACTGGTGCCAGACCGCCATCGCGGCATGCAGTCCGGCGAGGTAGAGGATGATCGTGCCGGCATTCTCATGAATGTCCGCGATCAGGCCCGGTGCGCCCTGCACCCGCTCGGTGATCGCCGGAAGCTGGAAGCCGAAGAAGGAAACGGGAACACCGAGGCGCGAGGCAGCGCACCAACCGCTCAACGGCAGGGCAATCAGGAAGAGATACAGCAGCGCATGTCCGGCTTTGGCGGCAAGGGCGAGACGGCCATTGGACTGGGGCGCGTCCGGGTTTCCGCCCACAAGGCGCAGGATCAAGCGCGGAAGCACCAGGACGAGCACGGCCAACCCGAACGAGAAATGCAGCAAGGGCGGGTTTTCGGCCATATGACGGCCTCCCGTCGAGGTCAGCCAGGCCCCGAGGATCAGCAGGGCCGTCAGCCAGTGGATGACGATCATGCTTCTGGAATAACGGGCCGGATCATGAGGCATGGCGGAATCTCCTTGCGACGGTCGCAGTGCTTGAGCGACAGCGAGATGGGACTGCTACTTGATGGTGGTTTTGGGCCGCACGGTCGCCCCGAGCAGGGTGTTGGAGGATGTCCCACCTACGGCGTCGTTCTCCGAGGCTGGCGGCCGCTGACGCCTCGATCCGTGACGGTCGTCATCGCGATCCCTGTGCCGGAACTTGACGATTTCGAGGGTTTCCGGATCGACCTTGGCCTTGAAAGCCAGGCCGTTCCGGTCTGTTCCCCGGATTTCGTAACAGCCGTCGTCGATCTTGATCCTGGCAACGGCCCAGCCTTGACCGGCGGCCATTGTCTCGACCGCTTCCCGCGGCTTCCATCGATCCATCGAGACATGGCAATCGTCGTCGTCAGCCTTAGCGATACCGGGACCGGAGAACGCCAGAACGAGAATCGCGGCCAGCAAATGTTTCATCGTTTCATTGTTCCTGATCAACGCGCTTTCGGGGGAACCATGGCACGCTTTCCTGACGAACGCCTGAAGCGGCGTTGGGCCGGTCTTCAACAAACCGACAGCATCGGACGCTAGGTAGGAGGATGGCGAGTCGGGGTGACCTTGGGATGAGAGTTCTACTGATCGAAGATGATGCAATCCTCGGAAAGGCCGTGCGCGAGCAGGTCGCGACCCTCCACTCGGTGGACTGGGTGACACGGCTCGATGCGGCGCGCGAACATCTCCAAAGCGCGGCATACGATCTCATCCTGCTCGACCTGATGCTCCCGGACGGATTGGGCATCGTCTTTCTCAAAAAGCTTCGAGCCGAGGGCAGCGTGACGCCGGTCATCATCCTGACGGCGCTCGACCAGATCTCCGACCGCATCGCGGGCCTCGATGCCGGCGCCGATGACTACATGATCAAGCCGTTCGATCTGTCGGAACTCTCTTCGCGGCTGAATGCCGTGGCGCGGCGATACAGCGGCAACCCGAATCCTCTCATCGAGATCGGCGATCTGCGCGTCGATCTCGCCGCCCGGACCGTGATGCACGGCGCGCGCCCTGTCGAGCTTACCGGTCGCGAATGGGCGCTGTTCGAAGCATTTCTGCAGCGGCCCGGCATCGCGATGACCAAGGCGCAGCTCGAAGACCGGCTCTATGCGTTCGGCGCAGAGGTCGAGAGCAATACGATCGAGGTTCACGTCAGCAGACTGCGAAAGAAGCTCGGCCACGGCGCGATCGATACGGTGCGGGGCATCGGGTATCGTCTTGGAACGGCAAGATGATGCGGCCCAGAAGCCTGCAATGGCGGCTGTCGCTATGGCTGGGGCTGGGGCTGACGGTGTTGTGGGCACTTGCCGCGGTCGTGACCGCGCAGATGCTGCGCCATGAAATGGACAAGGTGTTCGACAGCGCCCTCGAAGAGACGGCGCAACGCATCCTGCCGCTTGCGGCGATCGAGATCATCGGCCGCGATACCGACGACACCGAACAGCGCGTTGCCACGCTCCGACAGCACGACGAGTATTTCACCTACGTCGTGCGCGATGCGGCGGGCAAGGTTCTGCTGCGATCGCACAGCGCCGACCTCGCTGCATTCCCGCCGTTTTCCGGGATGGGCTTTGCCACGACGCCGACGCACCGCCTCTACTCCGACGCGACCCTCCAGCAGAACCTGACCATCACCATCACTGAGCCCCTGTCGCATCGCCGGACGACCGCCGGACGATTGTTGCTCGGGCTGAGCCTGCCGCTCGCCGTCATTGTCCCGCTCGGCTTGATAGGCATCTGGGTCATTGTCCGGCTGTCCATGACCCCGGTTCGGACCTTCCGCTCGCAGATCGAAGCGCGCGGCAGCGGTGATCTGACACCCATCGACGCGGAGGACCTGCCTTCGGAGATCGGCCCCGTCGCCAAAGCGGTCAAC
>NZ_JAEPRP010000110.1:0-25155 GCF_016652895.1 Ensifer sp. SSB1 | reverse complement strand
TCGGTCTCGTTCTGGTCAACGGCACCGCGTTCACCGCAGATAGTCTCGGTTCCGTCCGCTCGCTTTGGATTGGTATTCCGCTTGCTCTGGCCGCGGTCGGTCTGTGGGTATGGTTCGCGATCGTCAATCAGGCGGCGCTGGCAATCCGCCCGGACATGCCCTCCGGCATATGGTCGGCACTGATCCTGATCGGCGGCGGTATTCAGATGCTCGCTTTCTACCCGATCGGTGCGGCAATGGACCTTTTTCAGCTTCCGAAGCTCGGTTTCGGCTGGGAGGCAGCCGGCTCCCTCTATCTGTGGGGAACTTCGCTCGCACTGATGGCGACGGTGTGCGGCGTGTGGGCTTGGAATGTCGCGTCGCGGGCCCTGCCCGTCGCGCTCGCGGCGCAGTTGATCGTCTCGGAAACGGCCTTCGGTGTGATTGGCGGACTTGTTGTCCATGCGCGTTGGCCGACGTCGATGGAGGCAGCCGGCGTTGCAATGCTCCTCGCTGGCGTCGTCCTTGCCATCCGCGTGTTCTACGGCCAGCAGGCCGAAATGAACGGGGCTATTCCGCAGCCGTCTTGACGTTGGCGCCGGTGAACCCAGGCGTCTGCAGCCAGTGATCCATCGCCAATTCAGACGTGCAGTTGCCGCTCGATCCGGGAACATACCGGGCACTTTGTCGAGCGGCGGCGCAGCCAACCCTGCTCAGCAACAGACGACAGTGACCGAACGCCGCCAAACATCAATCAGAAACGCACATGAGCACCGGCCTTCAGTCCCACTGCCTGCTCGCCCTCGCTTTCGATCCCATAGAGCAATGAGAAGTCGAAATCCCAGTTGAGGTCGTTGGAGAGGTTCAGCCCGGCGCTGACGGTTCCGAACGCCCCGCTGTTGTCCCGCGCCGCAAATCCGGCCGTACCGCCGAAGCGGGGCGTCAGCAGCAAGCCGTTTTCGAGACGGTAAACCCGCTCCAGATCCGCCCCGATGCTGAGCCGCAGCTGATCCTCGGTGAACCCTTTCAGTTCGACTACGCTGCCGTCGTCGCTCGATACGCTATAGTCGTCGACGCTTTCCTTGAGGAATACCGCACGCAGCGCAGGCGTCAGTACGGTTGCGTCCCCGAGTTGCCACTGCCCCTGCAGCTTCGTGTCCCACATGAGCCTGCGCGTATCGAACGAACCGTCGAAATACTTCGTGTCGACGTCATTCCAGGAACCGCCGTAAAGCAGGCTGGTATCCAGGAATACGCCGGAGCCAATCTCGAAGGAGGCATAGGGGCCAGCCAGCCAGCCGTTACCGGTCAGTTCGGCATCGGCATCGGTCGGATCGGACATGCGGTCGAAATGAAGCGACAGGCCGATGAGCGCCTTCTCCGACAGCAGGTAGTCGGCGCCGGCAGAAATCAGACCGAAGGTCCCCCAGCGTCCGTCATTTTCATCACCTTGGTGCACCGTTACAGCGCCATCGATCCAGATATTGAACGGCGACACTGCCGCCACGCCTTCGCCCCCCTCTTCCATTTCTTCGGCGGAGCGAAGCTGAGCCAGACTGGTCGAAAAACCGAGCGTTATTCCATTCTCTGAGGGCGACATGCTGGTCGAGATTGGATCGTTACCAGCGCGACCCATCTTGCGGCGCTCGATCAGGCCCGGCACTTCAATCGTTGTCGACAGGAGATTCTGCCGTGTTCGGACGAAGTCTCGCACCAGCCCGTCGATCTCTGCTGCAACCTTTTCGCCATTGTGCACGATTGCGTAGCTGACAGTGCCTGTATCGGATGCGCCAAGCGCACTTTCCAATCGATACCCTATGACTGCCGTCCCGAAGAAGCCGGGATTGGGCGTGAACTTCAGATAGTAGCCAACCGGAACGAACGCTCCACTCGCCGCAAGTTCGCCTTCGATGATCTCCGCCTTACCGGCATTGGGGGGCCTTACAAAGGCGATCCCGGCGCCAGTGAATGGTCCACCCGTGGCACCCTCGTTCAGGTAGACGTTGCGTGGAGTATCACCTTCCTCCAGCGTGTAGGATCTGCTTATGACCGTGACACCCCGCGCCTTGACCGCCAGCCGATAGCTCGCCTCACCGATGTTGCCGGTGGCATCGCGTGCCGCGACCGTGAAGCTATAAGTCCCAACGTCGACATCAGCATCCAGCGGTCCGCTTAATTCGCCCGTGGATACGTTCAGGATCATGCCCTTTGGCAGTTTTCCGCGCGACAGGCTGTAGAGAATATCGCCCTGGCCGCCCTTGGCGGTCACCGTTGTCAAATAGGCTTCTCCCACCATCGCATCAGGCAGATCGCCGCCCGCTGGCGAGAATGTGAGCTTGGACGCCGCGACGGTGATCCGCACGGTCGCCGGCGCCGAGGTGCCGGTCGCGTTGGTTGCCGTATAGGTGAAACTATCCGAGCCGGAATAGCCGGGATCCGGTGCATAGCTGATCGACGTGCCGGAAGCGGTCGCCGAACCATGCGAGGGGACGGTTGCGACCGCGACGCTGTCTGCCGCACCGCCGGAGAGCGAAAGCGTGACCGGATTGGCGGTCGAGTNTGCGACCGCGACGCTGTCTGCCGCACCGCCGGAGAGCGAAAGCGTGACCGGATTGGCGGTCGAGTTTGCCGCGACCGTTGCGGAGGCGTCGCCGGCGGCAGGAAGCTGCCGGCCGATGGCGACCGTATAGGAAGCCGAGCCGCTCGCCCCGTTTGCGTCTGTCGCCATGATCGTGAAGCCGTGGATGCCTTCGGTCGTCGGCGTTCCCGTGATTGCGCCGGTCGAGGTGTCTAGATGCAAGCCCGCCGGGAGCGCACCCGTGGAAACGGCGTAGCGGTAAGGTTCCATGCCGTTCGCCGCGCTGATCGACTGACTGTAGGCCCTTCCGACCGCTCCCGCCTCAAGCGCACCGGCGGCGGGCGTGAAGGCGAAGGTCGGCGCGCTGACCGTGATGGTAACCGTCGCCGGCGCCGAGGTGCCAGTTACGTTCGTGGCCGTGTAGGTAAAGCTGTCCGCACCAGAATAGCCGGGATCCGGCGTGTAGCTGATCGATGTGCCGGAAGCGGTCGCCGAACCATGCGACGCGGAGGATGCGACCGCGACGCTGTCTGCCGCACCGCCGGAGAGCGAAAGCGTGACCGGATTGGCGGTCGAGTTTGCCGCGACCGTTGCAGAGACGTCGCCGGCGGCAGGAAGCTGCGGATTGATCTCAAAGGACTGGGTAACCGTTGGTGCGGCGAGATAGGCCGCATTGCCGGGTTGGTCGACAGTGATCGTGCAGGTACCGACGGCAACCGATGTCAGGGTCGCGCCGGTAATGGTGCATACGCCCGGCGTAATCGAGGTGAACACGGGCGACAGGCCGGAACTGGTCGTCGCCGTCAATGTAGAGCTAGTCCCTGCGGTCTGCGAACCGGGGTTGGCAAAGGTGATGAACTGCGTCGCAACCGGCGTTACCGCGTTGGACGCGGCGGAGGGCGCACTCATGCCAACCGCGTTATTGGCAGTGACGGTGAAGGTGTAGGTAGCACCATTGCTCAATGCGGTTGCGATGATGGGGCTGGACGACGCGGTGAACGTTGCGCCACCCGGATTGACCGTCACCGTGTAATCTCTGACAGCGGCCCCGCCGTCCGATGCGGGTGCCGTGAACGTGATCGTGGCCTGTGTGTCACCAGCTGTCGCACCGCCGATGAGCGGAGGGCCGGGCACCACCGGATTGACCGCGAAGGATTGGCTGACCTGGGCAGCCGGAAGATGGGCCGCGTCGCCCGCCTGAAGGGCATTGATCGTGCAGATACCAGCAGAAACGAAGGTCAATTCGCCGCTGCTCGTGACCGTGCAGACGCCTTCCGTGCTGGACGTGAAGGTCGGAGACAATCCCGAATCCGACGTCGCTGTCAGAATCGGCGCGGTGCCAAAGTTCTGTGCCCCGGGATTGATGAAGGTAATGGCCTGGGCCGCCACCGGCGTGATGGAATTGGACGCGGCCGATGTGCTGCCGGTTCCAGCCGCGTTGGTCGCCGTCACGCTGAAGGTGTAGGCAACGCCATTTGTCAGTCCCGCAACCGTGATGGGGCTTTGCGCACCAGTGCCGGTCGCTCCGTCCGGGTCTGCTGTGACCGTATAGGTTACCGGCGCGCCGCCGGACGATGCGGGCGGTACGAATGAGACTTCGGCCTGTTCGTCCCCCGCCGTTGCCGCGCCGATCGTCGGCGCGCCGGGCAAGGCCGGATTGACAGCGAACGACCGCGTGATCGTCTGTGCCGGGAAGTAAGCAGAATTGCCCTCTGCGTCCGCACTGATGGTGCAGGTGCCCGCGGAATGGAACGTCAATTCGCCAGGCGGCGTCACGGTGCAGACATCGGGCGTCGTCGAACTGAACACGACCGGGAGCCCGGAAGTGTTCATCGCCGACAATACAGGGGTCGTGCCGAAGGTCTGGGGACCAGGGCTGAAGCCGATCGTCTGGAAATTTCTCGGCACCACCGCCTGCGACGCCGAAGACGACGGACCAACACCCGCCGCGTTCTTTGCGGTCACGGTGAAGGTGTAGGACATGCCGCTCCACAGGCCCCGGACGGAGATCGGGCTTTGGGTACCAACACCGATTTTTCCATGCGGAGACGATGTTACGACATACTCAGTAATCGCCCCGCCGCCATTGTTGGCCGGTGGTGTGAAATTGACCTGGGCGCCATCCGGATCGAGCGTCGTTACCGCGCCGATCGTCGGTGCACCGGGAGCGCTGACCACGTAATTGAAGCCACCCGGAAACGTTGTCGACCCGATGGCCGTTGCGACCACGATGTCTGCCGGGCCAACCGCTCCTGCGGGCGCGACTGCCGTGATCTGGCTCTCGTTGTCGACCGTGAAGCTCGTCGCGGCAGTACCACCGAATTTGACCGAGGTGGCTTCGGCAAATCCGGTCCCCGTGATGACCACCGAGGTACCGCCCAAAGGCGAGCCGGTTGTGGGACTGACGCTACCGATGGCTGGAAGGGCGTTCGGCAGCGTGACTGAGATCGTGTTGGTCTGGGTAGCTATTGCGGTCTCGCCGCCGTACGGGGTCCCGTTTCTGTCGTAGCTGTAGAGCACGATGCTGTCCGAGGTGGCGGCCTCGTTTCGGATGGAGAGCAGCCTGATTGTGTAGGTGCCCGTGGACGCGTCGAAAGTGAAGCCGTAACGGGCATTTACCGTATCAACCAGGTCGTCCGGCTTGGGGGCGTAAGACGTGCCGTCCACGACCCCGATCGGAGCCTGATTATCCAAACGGGTTCCGTGAAGCCTGTACAGTCCGCCCCAGGTCGGAGGAATGTCGGGGAAGTAGACATCGCAGGCGTTGAAGTTTCTGTCGACCGCCAGTCCAACGCCCGTAAATGAAATGTTCGGCCTGCACGGGGCGGTCATCGCTTCGTCTGCCAGCCCACACATTGCGATCACGCCCACAAGCAGCATCAGCAACGCTCGCGACATGCGGAAGCACCGTCGCAACGGACTCAGGACCATCTTTGGCAACGCGAAAGAAGAAAACACGGGGGCGAGCGGCAGGCTTTTGAGCATTCGATTTTGCCTAAGGGCGTTGTTACAGGGCCAGAAAAAGGGCGCAGAAAACCCTGGCCATCGCGCGCCTTGCGAGACGTGCATGGACCTGGACGGTTCGTTCGGTCAGCCGGTTAAATCAAGCTTCGGCCGCAGCGACGGTCGGCCTCGGCAAGGCGATGGCTCAACCTGCGCGTAGACGACAAAGAATTGATTTCATGATGTTTCCCCAGAAGCTGGTCACTCATAGCGAGAGCGGAAGAACATGATCAACTAAAGAAGCAGGTTGTGGGTGAGTGCACCCAAAATTGAGTCACGCAGGTGACGACACGTCATAGTGATGCGAAACTGGAAGGGTAGTAATGCCGGGGATGCCATAACCTGTGATGCGACAGACACAACGATGCCATTAGGATCGCAAGACGTTCTCAGCCCCATGACGTGGAGTGGTGGCTCGGCATTTTTCGCCGTGCTGCGAGATGCGGCGAAAGAACTGCTCGCGATGCACGATGTCGCGCCAAGGGTGGTGCGCTATGTCGCCAGCATGCAGAAGTGGCGGATCACGCAGGCGATCGTTGCCCTTCATTTCGAGCGGAAGCACGATGAAACGCGCCCGCCTCTGACGGCCGGGGCGCTCATCGAGTTCTTCGCGCCACACCTGCCCTTCAGCAAGAACACCCTCACGGCCCATCTGGCCGAAATGGCGGCCTACGGCTTGCTCATCCCCCAGGAAAGCAGGGACAGGCGCGTCAGGCCATTACAGTTGAGTGCCTACGGCGAAACCATGATCGGCCAATGGCTCGCAAGCCATCTTACGGCGCTTGACCGGCTCGATGGAGGTGATCGCGCGTCCGGGTTCAATAGCGACCAGCGTCTGCTTGCGCGCATCCACCCGCTGGTTGCTCGTTCCCTTGTTTTTGATCCGGCGTGGGCACAGCCGCCGGCGAGTGTTGATCTGTTCGTTCGCACGGAGTCGGGAAGCAACATCCTGCACGAACTCATATGCCGCGTGCCTGCCGATCTTGAAGGATTTGATCGACCGGCCTGCCTTGGACCACTCCCTGCAGGTGACGTCTCGAACCGACATACCCTGTCGCGAGGCCACGTGCAGAGGGTGTTTGCCCGGGCAAAATCGGAAGGGCTTCTCGTCTGGAGCCTTCCCGGCAATCGCGGCGACCTATTCGTCTCCCAAACCCTGCTCCACGACTACATCCGATGGCAGGCTATCAAGTTCCGCGCCATTTCCGGGGCTTGCGGGCAAGCGCAAGAGGCCTGAAGCGCGCGGAGGACACCGCAAAAAGGCCGACGTCCAATAGCCAAACGAATGACATCGCCATCATTTCCGCTCAGATTGCCCATCGTCAAACGGAAGCCGAAATCAGGCTCCCTTGCCCTTGAGATGCTCGGTCGGCAGCGCCGTCGTGTACTTGATCTGGCTCAGTGCAAAGCTGGACCGGATATTGGCGACACCGGGAATGAGCGTCAGGAAATCGACCACCAGCGCCTGGAATTTGGCAAGATCCTCGACGACGACGCGCAACATGTAATCCGCCTCGCCGGTCATCAGATAACACTCGACGATTTCCGGTTTGGTGCGGATCGCCGCGTTGAAGATGTCGAGGGACTGCCGGTCCTGCTGCTTCAGCGAGACCTGGACGAAGACGTTGACCGCAAGGCCAAGCGAGGGCGCATCAACCAGCGCCACGGTGCCCTTGATGACGCCGCTTTCCTTGAGATCATTGACGCGCCGCCAACAGGGCGAGGCGGAAAGGCCGGTCGCTTCCGCCAGTTCCGAAATGCTCCGTTCGGCGTTCTGCTGAAGGAGATCGAGGATGCGGATGGTGGCGGAATCCAGGGAAGGCTTCGGCTGAGACATGATTGACCTGAGAAATCCACATTTGAGGTCAAATCATTCGCATCTTGCGAAAATTCCGTCAACTTAGGTCAGATTTGCCGAAATCGCCGGGTTAACCTGTCTGTTGGAGCATGAGGGAGGATATTCATGACAGAACCGGCTTTGACGCCCGAAATATTGGCGCATCTCAAAAGCCTGGAGCGGCAGGTCCTGTGGCACGCCTGCTGGATGATCCACAACGCCAATCACCTGCGCGAGAAGGGCGAGGTGAAGGTCGGCGGGCATCAGGCCTCCTCGGCTTCGCTCGCCTCGATCCTGACGGCGCTCTATTTTCATGTGCTGCGGCCGGAAGACCGCGTGGCGGTAAAGCCGCATGCCTCGCCGGTCTTCCATGGCATCCAGTATGTCATGGGCAACCAGACCAGGGAGAAGCTGGAGAATTTCCGCGGCTTCGGCGGTGCGCAATCCTATCCGAGCCGCACCAAGGATATCGACGACGTCGATTTTTCCACGGGCTCCGTCGGCCTCGGCGTCGCCATCACCGCCTTCGCCTCGATCATTCAGGACTACATTGCCGCCAAAGACTGGTCGAAGCGCCAGCAAGGCCGGATGATCGCGCTGGTCGGTGATGCGGAACTCGACGAAGGCAATATCTACGAGTGTCTCCAGGAGGGCTGGAAACACGACCTGCGCAACACCTGGTGGGTGATCGACTACAACAGACAGAGCCTCGACGGCGTGGTGCGCGAGGGGTTGTGGCAGCGCATCGAGGGCATATTCACGGCGTTCGGCTGGGATGTGAAGGTGCTGAAATACGGCGCGCTACAGCAGGCCGCCTTCCGCGAGCCCGGCGGCGAAGCGCTGCGCGGCTGGATCGACCGCTGCCCCAACCAGCTCTATTCGGCACTGACCTTTCAGGGCGGTGCGGCCTGGCGCAAGCGGCTGACCGACGAAATCGGTGGTGAACCGGGCGTCGCCGACCTTCTCGCCGCACGCAGCGACGACGCGCTTTCCGACCTCATGAACAATCTCGGCGGCCATTGCCTGGAAACGCTGATCCGTACCTTCGAAAGCATCGACCACGACCGGCCGACCGTCTTCCTCGCCTATACGATCAAGGGTTGGGGCACGCCGCTCGCCGGCCACAAGGACAACCATGCCGGCCTCATGACCAAGGCGCAGATGGAGGCGTTCCAGGCACGCATCGGCGTCAGGCCCGGCACGGAATGGGAGACGTTCAGCGCGATCCCCTCGCCGGCTCCGGTCAAGGATTTCCTGAAGACCGTGCCGTTCTTCGCCGAGGGTGCCCGGCGCTTCACCTCCCCGGCCGTATCCTCGGCCGGTCCTGTCTTCCTCGACGATCGCGAACTTTCGACCCAGGCCGGCTTCGGCAAGATCCTCGACGCCCTTGCCAAGCGTGATGACGCGCTGTCCGCCCGCATCGTCACCACAGCGCCCGACGTCACCGTCTCGACCAATCTCGGCCCCTGGGTCAACCGCCGCGGCCTGTTCGCCCGTGAAAAGCTCGCCGATACGTTCCGCGACGAGCGAGTCCCTTCAGCGCAGAAATGGGAATTCGGCCCATCCGGCCAGCATATCGAACTCGGCATCGCCGAAATGAACCTCTTCCTGCTGCTCGGCGCCGCGGGCCTTTCGCACTCGCTGTTCGGCGAACGGCTCATCCCCATCGGCACCGTCTACGATCCCTTCGTCGCCCGGGGACTCGATGCGCTGAACTACGCCTGCTATCAGGATGCGCGGTTCATGATCGTCGGCACGCCCTCAGGCGTGACGCTGGCGCCAGAGGGTGGCGCGCATCAATCGATCGGCTCGCAGCTCATCGGCATGAGCCAGGATGGTCTCGCAAGCTTCGAACCCGCTTTCCTCGACGAACTCTCCGTCATCATGGACTGGTCCTTCGACTACATGCAGCGCGACGGCGATGGGACGCATGACACGCGCACCTGGCTGCGTGACCAGACCGGCGGCTCGGTCTATCTGCGCCTGACGACACGGCCGCTGGAGCAAATCGCGCTTAGACGCGAGGATCCCGTCTTCCGGCAGGGCGTCATCGACGGCGCCTACTGGCTGCGCGCACCATCCGCCCGCGCCCGTATCGTGCTCGCCTATCAGGGATGTATCGCGCCGGAAGTGCTGATGGCCGCCGGGCGGCTTGCCGAGCGCCACAGCGACATCGCCGTCCTGGCCGTCACCTCGGCCGACCGGCTGAATGCCGGCTGGACGGCAGCGCAACGGGCTCGCCGCCACGGTAACGGAGCGGCACGAAGCCATGTCGAGGCGCTGCTGGAAACCGTGCCGCAAACGGCAAACCTCATCACCGTCACGGACGGGCATCCGGCAACCCTCGGCTGGTTGGGCGCAGTGGAGGGACATCGCACGATATCGCTCGGCGTGGAGCATTTCGGCCAGACCGGAACGATCGCCGATCTCTATGCCCATTTCGGCATCGATACGCAGGCAATCATGGAGGCCGCGGATTCCTTTGCCCGCAGCGGTGCCGCCTGGCCCATGCGGGCAAACACAGCCTGAGGCTGGACGGAAAGATTCGGTCGGAAGGGCGGCGCGGCGTGCTCGCCCTTCCCAGCTTTCCGCGACGATTAAGCCGCCCTTGCCGCTTTCACGAAGGCGGCGATCTTGTCGATGTCCTTGCGGAAGCCGCCTTCCGGCAGCGGCTTGTTGGTATGGGTCAGCGAATCTACTGCCCAGGGCTGTACGGCGGTGATGGCTGCCGCGACGTTGTCCGGGCCGAGGCCGCCTGCAAGGATCACCGGCAGCTTGCTGCGCTTGACGATTTCGCGGCTTAGTGACCAGTCGTGCGTGACGCCTGCAGCGCCGATGCCACCGATGTGGGCAGCAACCGAATCGAGAATGAAAATGTCCGAATAGGGCTCGAAGGCAGCCGCGTGGTCGAGCGCCTCCGGCCCCGTCATCGGAATGGCCTGCAAGATGCGCAGTTCCGGATAGAGCGGCAAGAGCCTCTCGCGCAGCGCCTTTACCTGCTCAGGCGTCACCAGCGAGATATTACCGCAAAGGTGCAGCACGTCCGGCTGGACCGCGGCAACCATGTCGGCAATGGCGTCGAGGTCGCTTTCAACCGACAGAGCAACGCGCTGTGCCTTGCCCTTGAGCGCATCGGCAATCTCGCGGGCCGTCGCAAAGTCGATCTCCCCTGGCAGGCCACGGTTGGACGGGGTCAGGCCGAGATAGTCGACGCCGGCAGCGGCTGCGGCGAGGGCCTCGGAAACGGTCTGCATGGTGTAGATCTGGACTTTCACGGCACTACCTGTGTCTGAGTACTAGATGGATTTTGGAAGGATGGCGTTGACCATCCGTTCTTCGGTGAGTTGCGCCCGTTCGGCATTGCGCGCCACGAGCGCCGAATAAAGCGCATCGATCAGCGCCATCTGCGCAATCTGGGCGGCCATCGGCTCGCTGCCCTGCTCATGCGAGACACTGACGAGCACGACATCGGCAAGGCGTGCCAGCGGCGATGCGCTGTTGCCGGTGATACAGAGCGTCGCCGCCCCGCGGGATTTGGCTTCCTGCAGCACGAGGACCGGGTCGCTGGTAATGCCCGAATAGGAAATTGCGACGACGAGATCGTCAGGTCCGGTCAGTGCCGAATGCATGATCTGAAGCTGGGAATCGACCGGCGCATCGCAGCGAAGGCCAAGACGGATGCAGCGCTGGTAGAAGGCTTGCGCGACGATGCCGGACCCGCCGACGCCGCCGACGACGATGTGCCGTGCGCCCGAAATCAGATCGAGCGCCTTGGCAAAAGTCCCTTCGTTCAGCACGCCCTGCGTATCGCTGATCGCCTGCGCCACGGCGCGAAAGAGGCGGTTTGCCGCGTGGAGATCGCTCGCTTCCGGATCGTTCGCCGTCTCGGCGCGGCCACCGCGCGGCTCCTGCGCCAGCGCGAATTTCAGATCCGTAAAGCCTTCGAAACCTGCCGTCCGGCACATGCGCAAGACCGTCGTGTCGCTGACGTCTGTCGCCTGGGCGATGACGGACATGGAGTTGCGGATCGTCGCCTCGACATTTTCGAGAACCCACAAAGCGACGCGGCGCTCCGAGTCCGACAGCTTCGGCAGAACGCTGCGCAACCGGCTGCTGGCCGGGCCTAGGGTAGCGCGCGGGTCGATACTCATGAACGGCTCTCTCGCTGGCAAACGCTTTCGTGAAGGAAGCTAACATGGCGATGTTGTGGTGTCACTATGGACACATGATTTTTGATGTGGCATCACTACATCAACGCAGCGGAAGGTGCTGCAACACGCTTTTTGGGAGGAAACCGTGAAGCTGAAGTCTGTTCTCATTGCAGGCGCATCCCTGGCGCTGACGACGTTCCCGGCAGCAGCCGGCGAGCTTACCTTCTGGCACGCCTATGCCGGACAGCAGGACAAGGTCGATTTCATCAACTTCGCGCTGGACGCCTTCGCAAAGAAGCATCCAGACATCACGCTCGATGTCGTCGCCGCCGAACAGTCGGCCTACAAGACGAAGCTGAACACCGCGATGGCCTCCGGCAATCCGCCGGATGTATTCTACACCTTGCCCGGCGGCTTCCTGAACGCCTTCGTCAAGGGCGGCCAGATGTACGCACTCGACCAGGAACTGGCCAAGGACGGCTGGCGCGAAAGGTTCCTGGAAAGCGCCATCGCGCAGACCAGCAAGGACGGCCATACGTACGCCGTGCCCGTCGACGTCGATTCCGTCGTCTTCTGGTACGACAAGGCGCTGTTTGCCGAAAAGGGCTGGACGGTTCCCAAGACCTATGACGAACTGATGTCGCTGGCCGAGAAGATCAAGGCCGACGGCGTCGTGCCTTTTGCGCTCGGCAACAAGGATTCCTGGCCGGCAACCTTCTGGTTCCAGTACATGGAAATGCGGCTCAAGGGCTCCGGCGTCGTCGCCTCCTTCGTCAATGGCGACGCCAATGCGGCGCTCGGCCCGGAAGGCGAAAAGGCCTTTGAAAAGGTCGCCGAAATCGCCAAGAACGAATATTTCCCGACCGGCTTCAACGGCATGAGCGACCAGGAAGCAAACATGCTCTTCCTCAACGGTCAGGCTGCGATCCTTCTCAACGGCACCTGGCAGATCGGCGCGTCCGCCGATGCGCCCGAAGGCTTCGACCTTGGCTACTTCGCCTTCCCGACCGTGGCGGGCGGAGCCGGTGACCAGACCGACGTGCTCGCCGGTGTCGCTGCCTCGTTCGGCATTTCCGAAAAAGCCGAGAACAAGGCTGATGCCGTGACGCTCCTGAAGTTCCTCTCCTCGTCCGAGGTGATGACCAAGTATGTCGAGCTGCGCAAGACGATGGTGACCGTGAAGGGCGCCACGACGGAAGCGGCCGCCGGCCCCGTGCTCTACGGCATCAGCAACGACCTGATGAATGCTGCTGGCCATCTCGATTCCTTCTACGACACGGCGATGCCGCCGGCCGCGACCAATACCTATTACACGGCCCTGCAGGGCGCACTGGATGGGTCCGTGACGCCGGCCGACGCCGCCAAGCGCCTTGAGGGCGCCCTGAAGGACAACAAGTAAGCCTTCCGAAACCGCAGCCGCCGGCCCTCCGGCGGCTGCGCGCATTTCCAGACGCCGGCGGAATCATGAGCACGGACATTGGCCTAGCGAAAAGACACAATCGGGCGACGCTCTTCTTCCTGGCGCCGGCCCTGATCTTCGTCTGCGCTTTCGTCGCCTATCCGGTGGTCTATGCCGGCTGGCTGTCCATGTTCGAATGGGATGGAGCATCCGATCCCGTCTTCGTCGGCGCCGGCAACTTCCTGAAGCTTGCCGCCGACCCCGTGTTCTGGGCGTCGCTCGGCCGCAACCTTCTGGTGGCCCTCTCCGCCATCGTCTTCCAGGTTTTTCTCGCGCTCGCCATCGCCTATTGCCTGGTGCGCATCGTCCCGGCCTTCAGTCGCATCTTCCTGTTCTTCTATCTCGTGCCCGTCATGGTCAGCGAGATCTGCATCGGCCTGCTCTGGCGCTTCATGTACAACCCCTATTTCGGGCTGGTGAACGCGGCGCTGAAGGCCGTCGGCCTCGACAGCTTGAAACGCGGTTGGCTCGGAGAGTCCGAAACCGCCTTCCTCGCCGTCGTCGTGGTGATGAGCTTCACGTATCTCGGCCTCTATGTGCTGCTCTTCACCGCTGCCGTGCGCAGCGTACCGGAAAGCGTCTATGAGGCCGCAGAACTCGATGGTGCCGGCGATTTTCGCAAGTTCTTCTCGATAACCGTGCCCATGGTCTGGGACGCGGTGCGCGCCAACTCGCTGCTCGCCATCATCGGCTCGCTGAAGACCTTCTCGCTGGTCTTCGTCCTGACCAATGGCGGCCCCAGCCACGCCAGCGAGGTCGTCTCCACCTATCTCTACAAGATGGGTTTCGGCAGCTTCCAGATGGGCTATGCCGCGACCATCGGCTTCGTGCAGATGGTGCTGACGGCGCTTGCCGCCTGGGTCGTCTTCCGCTTCCTGCGCCGCAAGGGGGACGCATGAGCGCCGTCCGCCGCTGGAACCGCACGAGCACCGTCGTGCTCATCCTGCTCACGCTGCATGTGCTGATGGTGATCTTCCCCTTCCTCTGGATGATCTACAGCACGTTCAAGACCAACAAGGAGTTTATGCGCTCCGTCTGGTCCTTGCCGACAAGCCTCAATTTCGATGCCTATGGTGGCGCCTGGAGTGGCGGCGCGCTCGGTGGCTACGCGGTCAATTCGCTCATCATCATGGGCGGCGCGACCATCATCACCGTGCTCGTCTCGACGCTCGCCGGCTATGCGCTTGCCATCTACCGCCCACGCTGGATGCCTGTGGTGGAACTGTCGCTGACGGCCGCCATGGCCATCCCCGCCTATGTCGCGCTCGTGCCACTGGTGGTGATGCTGCGCACGGCAGGACTGCTCGATACACATCTCGGCGTTATCCTGCCGACCGCCGCCTTCAACGTGCCGGTCTCCATCTTCATCATGCAGGCATTCTTCAACACGCTGCCGCGCGAGCTCTTCGACGCCGGCCGCGTCGACGGCGCCTCCGAATGGATGATCTTCCGCGTCGTCGCCCTGCCGATCGCCCGGCCCGCCATGTTCACGGTCGGCATCGTCAATATGATCTGGGTCTGGAACGATTTCCTGTTTCCCGTCGTCTTCATCAACAATCCCGCCCGCAAGACGCTGCCGGTCGGACTTACCGATTTCGTCGGCGAACATGTCACCAACTATCCGGTCATGCTCGCAGCAATCCTGATGGCCGCCATCGCGCCCCTCATCCTCTTCATCTTCTTCGAACGCCAGATCACGGCCGCGCTCATCGGCGGCGCCGTGAAGGAATGATCTTTCCAGGAGAAATGCCCATGTCCGACACCTCTTCCAAAGCCCTCGAATTTGCCAGCCGCGCCGTTTTCTACGAGCCGGAGGAACATTCCCAGTCGATCAGCTACCCGATCTACATGTCGGCGAACTTTCAGTATGGCGGCGATATCTATGACCAGATCGTCGCCGGCGCGCGCAAGGAAGTGAACATCTATTCGCGCTGCGGTAACCCGACCGAGTACAAGCTCGAAGAACATATCGCGCAGCTGACCGGCGGAACCGCCTGCCTTGCCACCGCCTCCGGCATGGCCGCGATCTCCCACGCCCTCTTCGGCATCCTGAAGGCCGGCGATCACATCGTGGCCGACCTCACCACCTATTCCTCGACCCATGAGTTCTTCGACCATCGCGCCCAGGATTTCGGCCTGAAGGTCAGCCTCGTTGACTGCTCGGACGTGCGCGCCGTCGAAAACGCCTTCACGCCCGAGACCAAGGTGCTCTATGTCGAAGCCATCGCCAACCCGACGATGAAAGTTCCCCCGCTCCGGAAGCTCGTCGAGATCGCTCACGCGCGCGGCATCGTCGTCATCTGCGACAACACCTTTGCCTCCCCCGCCGTCTGCCGCCCGCATGATTTCGGCGTCGACGTCGTCGTTGAAAGCGCGACGAAATTCATCGGCGGCCACAACGATGCCGTCGGTGGCGTCATTACGCTGAAGTCCGATTTCCTGCCGAAGGACTGGCTGGAGGATGTGCGCTGGAACACACTGAACAAGCTCGGCGCGCCGCTGTCGCCCTTCAACGCCTGGCTCCTGCTGCGCGGCGCGCAGACACTGGCGCTGCGCCTCGAGAAGCAGTGCGCCAACGCGCTGGCACTCGCCAAGCACCTCGAGGCGCATCCAGCCGTCAAGCGCGTCTTCTACCCCGGCCTGCCGTCCCACCCGAACTATGCCGCCGCGTCGGAACAGCTGATCGGCGGCGGCGCCATGCTGTCCTTCCAGGTGGATGACGAAGCCTGCGGCGTGCGGCTTCTGAAGCGGCTGCAGCTCTGCTCGTTCGCGGCCAGCCTCGGCGGCCTTCGCACCACCACACAGGTGCCCGCCACCATGGCCTTCCTCGATATCCCGAGCCAGGAACGCGAAGCGATGGGCGTCGTCGACGGCCTCGTGCGCTTCTCTGTCGGCATCGAGCATATCAACGACATCATCGCCGACGTCGACCAGGCCATCGCCCTCATGCACGTAGAACTCTGAGGCGGGACATGGCCGCCATCGTCCTTCTCGGCGATATCAACATCGATCTCGTGCTCGCCATTCCCGCCTATCCCGGCGAGGGCGGCGAGGCGATTGCCACCGGCCAGACGGTGATGATTGGCGGTTCGGCGACGAACACGGCCATCGCGCTTGCCAAAGCCGGCCACGATTGCCGCTTTATCGGCAGGGTCGGTGTCGACTCCTGGGGGCGCGAGGCACTATCCGAGCTTGCTGTCACCGGCATCTCGACGCGCTGGATCGGCCGCGACGAACGGGAGCCGACCCAGATCAACGTCATCACCGTCAGCCCGTCCGGCGAGCGCACAATGTTCGCCTATCGCGGCGCAAACGCATGCCTGTCGGCTGCAGATGTCGATCCGGCAGCCTTTGCAGACGCCGAGCTGTTCCATCTTTCCGGTTATGCTCTGCTCCAGCCGCGCCAGACCGAAGCCGCCCTCGCCGCCATTAACCTCGCCGTCAATGCAGGTATCTGCGTCACCCTCGACATTCCCGGCGGCGTGGTGGCGGGCATCGCCGCGCAAGTCAGGGCACTGCTTCCCCGGATCGACACGATCGTACTCGGCAGCGCCGATCTCCCCGACCTTCTGGAACAGCCGCAAGAAACGGACGAGAAAGAACTCATCGGAATGCTGCTGGAGCGCGGCGTCCGCCGCGTGGCGGTGAAGGGATCCGGCGGAACGGCATCCTGCCTCTATCAGGTTGGCAGCACGGACAGCGCGCCGTGGTTCCCCGTCGACGTGATTGACACGATCGGCGCGGGCGACGCCTTCGCCGCCGGCCATATCCATGGCCGCGTCACGGGCCTTTCCGGCCCTGACTGCTGCCGCCTCGCCAATGCCTACGGCGCGCTCACTGTCACACGCAAGGGCGCTGGACAGGCCATGCCCGACCGAGATGAGGTCTTCACCTTTCTGGAGAAAGCAAGGGACCCTGCCTGATCGCTAAAGGCCAGGCAGCTGGACGCTAAATCACTGGTGCACCCTAGGCATCAGAGAATCCGAACGGCGCCTCGGTCCGACGGTAGTTGTCCGGTAGAAGCTGACGGCCGATCGGAGGCTCCGATCGAGACGTGCAACCTGCTCGATGACAGAGCTGGCAGGCGATGCCGATCGGCGTGGGCGCGTCGGCCTGTGGATGATTGCGGCTGTAGACCAGGCGATCTGCGTATTGCGCCTCGCAGACGATCGCAATCGCCCGCTCGACGCTTGAGACGCCATAGCTGCCCCCACCGGCATGCACGGTCCGCGCGATCGAGAAGAAGCGCTGGCCGTCCGGCAGTTCCATCCACTGGGTGACGACCCGCCTCGGGGTTGCGAAGACCTGATGCACCGTCCACAGGGGACAGCCCCCGCCATGACGGGCGAACGGAAAGGCACCGCTGTTCAGCCGCTTTGAAATGTTGCCAGCGACGTCAACCTTGATGAAAAAGAACGGGATCCGCTCCTGACCTGGCTTTTGAAGCGTGGTGAGGCGGTGTGCGGTCTGTTCGAAACTGACGCTGAATTGCCGGGAAAGGACCTCGACGTCGTAACGCCGGCTTTCAACAGCTTTCGCGAACGCCGCATAAGGCATGACTATCGCAGCAGCCGAGTAAGCGGCAATCGCTCGATGGGCCAGCCGCACCGCATTCGGGGTGTCGAAGTTTCCTTCATCGACGGCCGACTGGATCTCCGGCTCAAGTTCGAGATAGGCAAGCTGCAGCGCAATCTGGAAATTCAGGCTCGATTGATCGAGCGCCTCGCTGAGCAAAAGCTCCTTTCGGTGCCAATCCAGGCGCCGGAGCGAACCGACCATGACCTCCGCAGGCAAACGGCGGACTTTGAGATTGTGCCGGGTTTCGAGGTAAGCGCTCAGCCCACCTTTCTCGGTAATTCTGGCGGAGAGTTTTTCGGAGGCTGCATCGAGCACCGGAAAAAAGTTCCGCCGCGCGGACAAGAAGCTGCGGACGGCCGTTATCGGATCTCCTGGCCCCGCGCCCTCTCCGTTCGACGAATATTGGCGTTTGTCGGCGAGTGCGAACTGCCCCTCCTTGTAGGCGGTATGGAGCCTCAGCATCGCCTCGGCGAATGCCGGAAAGCTGTGGGCGACATCGGCAATTTCCAACGACCCGAAGTCGACGTCGCTGAGGATCGGGTCCCTCACAACGCCCTGCAGGCGTGTAACCAGATCAGGACCGGCGTCATTGGCAAAATCGGAAAAATCGATCTTGTAGGCTTTGGCGAGACGCAGGAGCGTTTCCGCCGTAACGGGGCGCTGATTTCCCTCCATCAACGCAATGTACGATGGCGAGATATCGAGATCTCCGGCCATCTCTGCCTGCGTCAGTCCCAGATCGCGTCGGAGCCTGCGAAGTCGCGGCCCGAGATACACACCGTGCTTTTCCATGACCGGCATTACAACATTACAAGGAACTCTTGTAAAGTTTGACAACGTGACACCGAAGCCCCTCGCGCCGCACCACATCATGCTTATGGTTTCTGCAACGCAGCATGACGACCCTCGGAGGAACAATGTCGTACCAAAGCCTTGTGGAAGAAGCAGAAAAGCTCATCGCATCGAACGAGAAGTGGACCGGCGTCACTGCAGAAGCGGTGGCTCGGATGCGCCTCCAAAATCGTTTTCAGACCGGGCTGGACATCGCCAAATACACCGCAGCGATCATGCGCAAGGACATGGCCGCCTACGACCGGGACCCCGCGAAGTACACGCAGTCGCTGGGCTGCTGGCACGGCTTCATCGGGCAGCAGAAGATCATTTCGATCAAGAAGCACTTCGGAAACACGGACCGCCGTTACCTCTACCTGTCGGGCTGGATGGTCGCCGCCCTCAGGTCCGAATTTGGGCCCCTGCCCGATCAGTCCATGCATGAAAAGACCAGCGTTTCGGCGTTGATCGAAGAGCTTTACACCTTCCTGCGTCAGGCCGACGCCCGGGAGCTGGGCATGCTGTTCCGCGAAATCGACAAGGCTCGCGCCGCGGGCGACACGGTTCGCGAACGTCAGCTGCAAAACTCGGTCGACACCTACCAGACACACGTCGTGCCGATCATCGCCGATATCGACGCCGGATTTGGCAATGCCGAGGCAACCTACCTGCTTGCGAAGAAGATGATCGAAGCCGGCGCCTGCGCGTTGCAAATCGAGAACCAGGTTTCTGACGAAAAGCAATGCGGTCATCAGGACGGTAAAGTTACCGTGCCCCACGAAGATTTCGTCGCGAAGATCCGTGCGTTGCGCTATGCGTTCCTCGAGCTCGGCGTCGACGACGGGATCATCGTCGCACGCACCGATTCCCTTGGCGCCGGCCTGACCAAGCAGATCGCATTCTCGGCAAAAGAAGGCGACATCGGCGACCAGTACAACGCCTTCCTGGATTGCGACGAGGTCGAGCCCGGTCAGTCGCTTAACGGCGACGTCCTGATCACCCGCGGAGGCAAGGTGCTGAAGCCCAAGCGGCTTCGCTCGAACCTCTTCCAGTTCCGCGAAGGCACGGGTGCCGAGCGCTGCGTTCTCGATTGCATCAATGCGCTGCAAAATGGTGCCGACCTCCTGTGGATCGAGACCGAGAAGCCGCATATCGAACAGATTGCCGGCATGGTCGACCGCGTACGCGAGGTCATTCCGAACGCGAAGCTCGTCTACAACAACTCGCCTTCATTCAACTGGACGCTCAATTTCCGCCAGCAGGTGTTCGATGCCTGGAAGCAAGAAGGCAAGGACGTGAGCGAATACGACCGCAACAAGCTCATGAGCGCGGATTATGACGCGACCGCGCTTGCGCTCGAAGCCGACGAGCGCATCCGGACGTTCCAGCATGATGCGGCGCAGCGCGCAGGCATCTTCCATCACCTGATCACCCTGCCGACCTATCACACCGCGGCACTTTCCACCGATAACCTCGCCAAGGAGTACTTCGGCGATCAGGGCATGCTTGGGTACGTCGCAGGTGTCCAACGGAAGGAAATTCGCCAGGGTATCGCCTGCGTGAAACACCAGAACATGTCCGGCTCCGATATCGGTGATGATCACAAGGAATACTTCTCAGGCGAAGCGGCTCTCAAGGCGGCAGGCGAACACAACACGATGAACCAGTTCGCGGCTTGATCGCCACCACTGAGGCATCAGCGGCAGAGGAGGCGCGGGCCGCCTCCTCTGCCTTGAGAAGGAACGACGATGATGGAAGCAGTCGAAACGTTGGCCATTCCGGAGCAACGGCGTTCTCGCGCCGTGTTCTCGAACGAGGACTTCGAACTCATCCGGGTTGCCGTCAATTATTACCTGCAGGAGATCAAGGAGAGCCCTGAGGGTCTGAAATACTCGAACCTCTACCATCGCCTTCGGCGTATCGAATGATGTTGCCGACGGCAGGGAGCCCCAGGGACTGTCGATGACCACTGGACGTAACCACCTGTGCGCCGTTCGAATTGACCTTGCGGAAGCCCGCCTCGATGCGGTTCTTGAACGCGAACAATCGGTTGCGATCGCGGATTTGCTGGAAGGCAACCTGTTTGAGCTGATCGGCCGTGAGCGCGGTCCGTACAAATTGCGACTGTCCACCCGCGACGCGAAGCTGTCCTTTCAGATCACGACGCAAGACGACTTCCCGATCGTTTCGCATATCCTGTCGCTGACGCCCTTCAGACGGGTCATGAAGGACTACGCGATGATCTGCGAGGCACACCTGCACGCGGCGGTGGCCCCGGACCCGCATCGCCTGGAGGCGATCGACATGGGCCGCAGAGCCATCCATAACGAAGGGTCGGATCTCCTGAGGGAGCGGCTTTCCGCCTGGATCCGAACGGACCACGATACCGCACGTCGACTGTTCACGCTGATGGCCGTTTCCGTCTACGCGCCGCAACTGTTGAGATGACAGCCCGCGTTATCGAGAACACGATATGCCGGCGCGGAGCGTGGACATTTGGCGGCCAGACGACCACTGAGGGCGCTCGCGCTTCGGTCGATCCCCAGGTCCGCGGAGGCGAGCGACACCACGGGTTACCGAGAGAACCGTTCGTGGCGCGTCGCATTGCCGCCCGCCTTCACCACCCAGGCTCGCTCGATCAAGCTCCTCCGCGCATGGTAGGTATCGATTCTCGACAGCCCCTGTTGTGGTTGTTCAACTGAAAAAAGGTCGGGTAAATGCGTACAACAATCTTGCTGGTATTGGTTCTGGGCCTCGCCGCGTGCTCCCAAACCGGCGGTGGCGGTGGTTACGGCGGAAGCTACGAAGGCGGCGACGGTGACTACTATCAGGGGGCCGTCGCACCAAAGTAACCGCGGCGGAAGGCGTCGACGTCCGACGCCCATAAGGACTGGCCCGCAGAGGCTGCGCGCCGGTTCACCGTCCGGGTCAGACCTCTGCCACGAGCGCCATCGTCAGCTTCCTCCACCGACAGTATTCCGCCGGCAAAATACAGGCAAAGGTGAAGACGATGACGATGACGATGACGATGACGATGACGATGACGAGAGAAGCCATGGCAGTCAGCGATGGCGTCAACACATATTTGAGATTCGCCCAGATCATCATCGGCAGGGTCTCCTTGCCACCCATGATGAAGAGCGCAACGATCACCGAGGAGATGATGGCTGGCCCGATCGAAGGCAAGGTCACCAGCCAGAAGCCCTGAAAGGGGGCTGGCCCGAGAATTCTGACGGCGCGTTCCAGCCCCTAGCCGTTCCGCCGAAGGGCCGAGGAGACGATGATGATCACGAGCGGAGGGGGAGACTGCAGCCGGAAGGCGCCCGGCCGCCGACGATCGGCCAAGTCGATGCTGTCGCCTCTCCTGCAAGACGCGAGGCAGCTACGGTATCAATGCGATGCTTCCCGCACTGTGCCCTGACTCCATTTCACGATGAGCGCCTGCGACGTCAGCCAGCGCGCGCTCGGCAGCGACATTGGCGACAATGCCCTGCTCCATGGCGCGGAGCGCCTCCGTCGCGGCTTCGCGATATCGCTCGATGTCGGCAGAGAACGCCATGATGCTCGGGTGGGACAATGTCTTGCCCGGACGAAGTTCATCCACTGACACGGGCGGAATGGGACCTGCCGCCTGTCCGATCGTGGCCACCGTCCCGAACGGACGAGCCGCTCGGATGCTCTTCACCAGCATGTCTCCGCCGATGCCGTCATAGACGACGTCGGCGCCCCCGCCGTCGGTGATCCGTTTCACCTCGCCGACGAGATCGGCATCGCGACCGACGATCAGATGATCCGCACCGTAGGAGGCGGCAAGCGCGGCCTTTTCGCCGGTGCTCACGGCGCCGATGACGATCGCGCCGAGATCCTTGGCCATTCGAACAAGCACGCTTCCCAAGCCGCCGGCCGCCGCATGCACCAGAACAACCGAGCCGGCCCGGACCTCGTAGGACTTCCGCAGTAGCATATAAGCCGTCATACCCTTCAGCATCGAGGTTGCCGCCGTCTTCATCGCAATCGTTTCGGGTAGCAGCACACCCCTGTCGACCGAGATCACCCTGGTGGAGCAATAGGCACCGGCCGGCGGTCCCGCATAGACGATACGGTCGCCCTCGCGGAACGCCGTAACGCCCGCGCCCAACGCTTCTACGACGCCGGCGGCCTCAACACCGAGGACGGCGGGATAGGCCGGCAGCGGGTAGATGCCCTTTCGATGATAGATGTCGAGAAAGTTGGTGCCGATCGCTTCATGCCGGACCCGAATCTCTCCGGCGGCCGGGCGCGCCGGCTCCTGGGTACGCACCTCGAACCGCTCCACGCCCCCAGGACTTGTCAACACAACCACATGATCAACCACTTTGGATTCCTCCTTGTTTCCAGAAGGTTTGCCTCATGGCGCATTGGTTGAAAATTCCCTATGTTGTCCCAATGGATGATAGAAAATTCACACACATGGATTGGGACGACCTGCGTCACTTCATGGCGCTCTCTCAGGCCGGCACGCTCCTCGGCGCGGCGCGGTTTCTGGGTGTCGAACATGCAACGATCAGCAGGCGGGTCTCGGCCCTTGAAAGGAAACTCGGAAGAAAGCTGATCGACAGGCGCGGGCGGCGCATCATCCTGACAGCCGACGGCGAGCGCGTCGCCGAACTTGCCGCACCGATCGTCGCTCATGCTCTGGCAATCGAGCAGTTCAGTCGCAACAGTTCGACCGAGCTTCAGGGCAACGTGAGGATCAGTGCGCCGCCTGCCCTCTCCAGTGCTCTGCTCGTGAAGCCATTGCTGGACCTGCGGAAACAGCATCCCGGCATCGAGGTGACCCTTGTCGGCGAGAAGCGCTTCACCTCGCTCAATCGGCGAGAGGCAGATGTTGCCGTGCGCCTGTCGCGTCCAGAAGATGGCGACTACTCGATCGTCAGGATCGGCTCGATTGCATTCGATCTCTATGCGGCTCCGTCCTACATCGCATCCACGCCATGCAAGGACTGGACCTTCATCGGATATGACGAGGCCATGTCGAGTGCGCCCCAACAGATTCGGCTTGTCGAGCTCGCCGCGGGACGGCGGATCGCAATCAGGTCATCCGTACTGGAGTTTCAGGCCGCAGCCGCTTGCCAGGGCGGCGGCGTTGTCATGCTTCCGGATTTCGCCGTCCATGCATCGAGCGGCCTCACGCGGGTGAGTGACAGCCCTGCGCTGACGCGCGACATCTGGCTGGTGGCCCACCGGGAAGTCAGGGAAGTTCCCGCCATACGCGCGACGGTGGAGGCTATCAAGAATGCCCTCCACTAAGTCAGCGTCAATTTTGCCGCGTGACGGATACCATCCGAAAATTAAACCAAATGTTTGCCCTCTTCCGCAAGGATACGACCCAAACTTGCAGAAAACTCCACTCCAGAATTGAAGCTGCGGACGAGGGACATTGTACAATCTGATATCGGTCGTTCTGAAGAAGCGCCTCGATCTTTCATTCAAGACATCGCCAGACTTCCGCGCAAGGATCGTGGAGGCTCCCGGGCTATGGATGAACGAGCGCGAAGTCGCCAGGCTGCGGCAGGATCTGCGAAAAGTCGCGCAACGATCAGTTCCCGATGGGGAGCTCGACTACGGTGTCTTCTCCGAACATGAGGACGCCCTCGCCCGGACGATCGTCACGCTCGTCTATCGGGTCTCCGACGGTGAACCGGTTGCCTTCAACGCGCTGCCTGTCCTCCAGGTATCCCTCTCCGGCAAACCGGTCGAGGTTCTCCACCTGGGGCTCGTGATGATCGACCCCGCGGTTCGCAGCCAGGGGCTCTCCTGGATTCTCTACGGCCTCACCTGCTTCCTTCTGTTCCTGCGCAACCAGCTTCGCCCGCTCTGGATCTCGAATATAACCCAGGTTCCGGCGGTTGCCGGCATGGTGGCCGAGACCTTCAGCAGCGTCTTTCCGGCGCCCACGCGCGGCGCACGCCGATCGTTGCGCCAGCAACTGATCGCTACGGCGATCATGGATTCCCACCGCCATGTCTTCGGCGTCGGCACCGATGCCGGTTTCGATGCCGATCGCTTTGTCATCACCAACGCCTATACCGGCGGCTCCGATAATCTGAAGAAGACCTTCGACGCCGCGCCAAAGCACCGCAAGGCGGAATACAACGACTTCTGCGCCGCCGAACTCGACTACGAGCGCGGTGACGACCTCCTGCAAATTGGGCAGCTCGACCTCACCGCGGCGCAGCGGTACCTCGTGCAAAGCGTTCCGCGCAACGCGCTCGGACGCCTTGCCGTTGCCAGTCTCGTTATCCTGGTGCAGCGGCTGGTCCTTCCAGTGTTGCATTGGACCGATAGCCGCCGGCAGTGGGGCATTTTGAGGCCTTCAAACCGATGAGCAGCGTCTTCTCCTACGAGACCTTCACCACCCGCAACATCGGCTTCGTAACCGAGACGGAACAGCAGCGTCTAAGCCAGGCGACGGTTTTTGTCTGTGGAACCGGCGGCATGGGTGGCGCCTGTATCCAGGCGTTGGCGCGGGCAGGCATTGGTCGCCTCGTTCTCGCCGATATCGATCACTTCGAGCTCTCGAACCTCAACCGGCAGGTCTTCTGCTTCGCCGACACCATCGGCACGCCGAAGGCGGAGGCGACCCGCGACCTCTGTTTGAAGATCAATCCCGGCTTAGGCGTCACCGTCTACGGGCCGGAATGGACCGACCATGCCGATGCGATCATTGCCGAAGCGGATGTCGTCATCAACGGAACGG
>NZ_JAEPRP010000103.1:0-25185 GCF_016652895.1 Ensifer sp. SSB1 | reverse complement strand
TCCTTCCAACACATGGGGCCGTGCTGGAGATTGGTTGCGGGACCGGCGAGCACGCCGTGTGTTTTGCGGGAGCAATGCCCAGCCTCACCTGGCAGCCGAGCGATCCGGATGCCGATGCCCGCGCCAGCACGTCCAGCTGGATAAAATTCGCAGGGCTGAAGAACGTGCTGGCACCGCGGGATATTGATGTGTGCTCAGAACAATGGAGCGTCGAACAATCGGGGCATTTTGACGCCATCGTGTCGATCAATATGATCCATATCGCGCCATGGGCCTCGAGCTTAGGATTGTTCGCAGGGGCTGGCCGTTTGCTTCGCGCTGGTGGGGTTCTTGTTCTCTACGGCCCATTCATAAGCGACGGCGTATACAACGCCCCCTCGAACGCTGCTTTCGACGCGGCTCTAAAGGAGCGAAACCCATCCTGGGGTTTGCGTGAGATCGCTGATCTTGAACAAGTGGGGGAGGCGGCTGGACTTAATCTCCGCGAGACGATCGAGATGCCTACCAACAATATGTTGCTTGTCTTCTCCACAGGTAGTGCCTACCCTCGGGGGCTCGTTTAGAGTCGGGGCTTCGGGGTTGCAGGCGATCTCGGGCTTGACGGCTGGAGTGCCCGACATGACAGCGGCGCCTTCCGCCTGACCCGTGCCTTTGCCGCAAACGTTCTGCGCAATCGTCTTGCGTTCTGGAACCGGGATCGTTTCGGGGTCGCCCTTGAGCCGGGGATGGATGAAGTCTCGCTCGCGCTCGTCGCGGATGCGTGGTCGCGCACCCATCGTTCGAGCGTCAAGCTTTTTGCCCACTCGCCGACCGCAGTGGCGACGCGCGGCGGCATGCGACCTTTTCCCGACGAGGTTGTCGCGGCTTGGCCCGGCGAGCGGCTGGTCCTGAACAAGAGGCCGGCCGAAGCCCTGGAACGTGCCCTGCGAGATATCGGAGCTCGCTATGGTCAGGGCACGGCCGATGTCGTCGCCATGCAGCTCGAGTATCCGCAAGTGGGAGCGCGGCCATGAAAGCGCTGATCGCTGGTGCTGGCATCGGTGGATTGACGACCGCCCTCTTCTTGCACCGGGCCGGAATCGAGGTGGAGATTTTCGAACGCGCCGACGCGGTGCACGAACTGGGCGTCGGCATCAACATGCTGCCGCATGCCGTCGGCCTTTTTGGCCGAACTCGGACTGCCGGACGCCCTCGATGCAGCCGGGATCCGCACGCGCGAATTGATCTATACGAACCGGTTCGGCCAGGTCGTCTGGCAAGAATTGCGCGGTATCGAAGCTGGTCACGCCCTCCCGCAATTCAGCATCCATCGTGGCAGGCTGCTGGGCCTGATCCACCACGCCGTGATCGAGCGGCTCGGGCAAGGCACCATCCGCACGGGATGTCGCGTAACCGGCTTTGCGCAGGTGGCGTTGCCGTTCATCTGTCCGAGGGCGGAAGGGTTCTGCAGGCGGAAGGTGACCTGCTGGTCGGCGCTGACGGCATTCATTCTACTGTGCGCGCGACGCTCTATCCGCAGGAAGGCCCGCCGATCTGGAATGGCACAATGCTTTGGCGCGGAGCTACACGCTGGCCGGTATGGAGAGACGGCCGTACCATGGCGATAGCCGGCGGCAACGATGCCAAGTTCGTTTTCTATGCGATCGGCAAAGACCGGGACGATCCGGACATGCGCCTAACCAACTGGGCCGTGATGGCCCGCAGCCGCGATCCACGGGCCGGGCGTTTTTCCATTGGAGACTGGAGCCGGCCGTTCGCAGCTTTGCGGACTGCATATCGGTCCCGGTTTCTGACCTTTGCCGGCGCCTGTGAATCAAGTTAGAAACGCCTTGAACTTCATGCCCCCCGGCTGCGGTACACCAAGACGCGACAGCACTGTCGGAGCGAGTTGCAGCTGGTTTAGGAGCGTGTCAGCCGATGGACCGTCACCGCCGCCGAACCAATAGAGTGCAAAGTCCTGCATTTCTTCGTCGGCTCCGCCATGATGTCCCCGGCTTGTCTGGCCGTGGTCGGCCGTTACGATGACCTCGTAGCCGTTCTTGCGCCAACGGGGTAGGAACGCCGCAAGCTGCGCGTCGATTGTGAAGCAGGCATGGTCCATCTGCGAACAATCGTGGCCGTAGCGATGCCCCATACTGTCGAGCGTGCAGGTGTGCAGGATGCCGTAGTCTATCGCGTGGCGCTCGGTCAGCATGGTCAGTGTCGCGAAGAGGTCGAGATCGCTGGGGGTCATCTGGTTCTGGTGATTGTACCCTGCCATGGTATGGAAGCGACCATGATGAATGGGTCCTTCCGCATCGTCATATTCGATGTCGCGCACGATGTCGAAGGGCGCGCGCTGAAAGAAGATCGACCAGAAGGAATGGGTTACGGCGCCCGTCTTGCCGCCGGCGTTGGTCACTTCGGAAAAAATGTCCGGCTGCTCGACGCGAAACAGCGTTTCATTCGAAAGAACGCCATGTATCTGCGGCGGCAAACCGGTGTGGATCGACGCGTAGCAGGAGGCGGACGTCGATGGCAGAACCGAGCGCATCTTCCACACACGCGCCTCGCCGGCTTCGACCCATCCTTCCAGATTGCCCATCAGCCGGCGCGCGTTACGCCAGGGCTGGCCGTCAAGGATGATCAGCAGAAGTTTGTTGCGTAGCGGCATCTCGTTGTCCTTGGCATGATGTGACGCGCCGCCGCCAGAGCGACGCGCTTGATCCTTGTGTTCGCTCAGGCGCTAAGCCAGCAGCGTAGCGGCGCATCGCCGTTCATAAGTTCGCCTGCGGGATTGTCCATCCAGCCCTGGATGCTCTCGCCGACACCGTCGATGAAGTCGTTGAACATCGGCGCAATCAGGCCGCCTTCGTCGCGCATCATTTCCGACATGTCGCGGTACATTGCCCGCCGCTTTGCTTCGTCCAGTTCCGCGCGCGCGGCGATGACCAGCTTATCGAAAGTCTCGTTCTTGAAGCGTGTGTCGTTCCAGTCCGCCGACGAGATGTAGCCGGTGGAGTACATCTGGTCCTGCGTCGGTCGGCCACCCCAGTAAGACGTTGCGAAGGGCTGGACATTCCAGACGTTCGACCAGTAACCGTCGCCGGGCTCGCGTTTGACCTCGATATCGATACCGGCCTTCCTGGCGCTTTGCTGAAAGAGGACCGCAGCGTCAACCGCGCCGGGAAACGCCACTTCCGACGTGCGCAGCACAATACCGCCGCTATGTCCGGACTTCTTGAAGTGGAAGGCGGCTTTGTCGGGGTCGTAGGTCCGTTGCTCGATTTCCTCGTAAAGCGGATAGGCCTTGTTGATCGGCGCATCGTTCCCGACCGAGCCGTAGCCGTGCAGGATGCGCGCAATCATGGCCTCCCGGTCCATCGCGTATTTGAGCGCGAGGCGCAGGTCATTGTTGTTGAAAGGGGCCGTGTCGCAGAACATGTTGAAAGGATAAAAGCCGCGGCCCGACACGTTCCGGATCGTCACCCGCGGCATGTTCTTGAGTAGCCCGACGGTTTTCGGTTCGATTCGGTTGATCATATGCACCTGGCCGCTCTGCAGGGCCGCGATGCGCGCCGTTGCGTCATTGATGACGACAACCTCCACCTGTTCGGCGAAGCCGACCGTTTCGCTGGCCCAATAGCCTTCAAAGCGGGTCGCGTTGTAGCGCACACCCGCCTCTCGGTCGGCCAGCGTGTATGGGCCAGTGCCGACCGCCGCCTCGGGATCGTCCTTGCCGCCGTTTGGCTGGATCACCAGATGATAATCGATCATCAGGAAGGGCATGTCAGCGTTCGCTTCCTTCAGCGTGAAGACGACCGTATCCCCGTCTGCCTTGACGGTCTCGATCCCCTTGAGAACACCGAGCGCGCCTGACTTTGCGCTTTCATCCGAATGCCGCTCGATGGTCGCGACCACGTCATCGGGCGTCAGCGTCTTGCCGTTGTGAAACTGCACGCCCTTGCGGATCTTGAAGGTCCAGGTTCTGGCATCGGACGAAGCGCTCCATTCTTCGGCAAGCACGGGAATTGGCGCACCATCCGGCCCGAGCCAGACGAGCGTCTCGCCCCATAGATGGTTGATCATCGCCGTGACCTGATTGGTGGCAAGGCCGGGGTCCAGGCTGTCGGTCGATGCGCCGCCTTGCATACCGATCTTGATCGTTCCGCCGCGCACCGGACCTTCGGCCCTTACGGCCTCCGACAGCAAGGAACCAGCCGCAACGAGGCCGACCCCGAACACGGCACTACGCCCCAGGAAGTCGCGGCGTGACATCCGGCCCTTCGCAACGAGGCCGGAGAGATATTTGAGTTCATCCATCGATAGTCCCCCGATACGGCCGAATTGGCCTGGCGCGCGTTAGTCCGACGGCGCCTGTGCTTGATCGGGATGGATATTAATCGGCAAGAGTACTGTATACATGTCCAGAAAACGCAAAAATGACCAGTCCACTTGTCACGGCTGGGACACACCGCATGGAGGCGCAATATCGCCCGCACGATCGACGGATTCAGCCTGGATGGATTGATACTGGAAGCCGACAGCGCACGGCCTCTGTACCTCCAGCTCTATGACGGCTTGCGGGGGATGATCCTGTCGGGCGCGCTTCCTGGCGGGATGCGCATCCCCTCGTCACGGGTCCTGTCGGAAAGTCTTGGCATGTCCCGTTTCACTGTGGTGACCGCGCTCGACCAGCTTGTTGCGGAAGGCTATCTCAAGTCTGTGCGCGGCAGCGGCACCTATGTGGAGACAGTCCCGCGACGCCAATCGGGCAAGACTGGCACATCCTGCGAAAGCGGTACTACGGCGCCCGATCGCTTCGAAAAGCTGCTTTCCCAGCGCGGGCAGGCGCTGACATGGCGCACCTCGCTGACCCTCAATGACGGGTCGCAGCTTCTGCACATGGCGACCCCTGATCACCGGCTGTTTCCGGTGCAAATCTGGTCGCAGTTGACAAAGGAGGTCTATGCGCAATGCGATTTCCGGATTGTCAATTATCGCGAGATCCTGCGTCCATCCCTGCTCGAAGAACAGATTGCCCGGCACATTGCCGTGAGCCGCGGCATCCAATGCGAGCCAGAGGAAGTGGTGACCACGCTCGGGGCGCATCATGCCGTCACGCTTTTGGCCGAGTTGCTGCTCGACCGCGGCGATACTGTCGCTTTCGAAGAGCCCGGGATGGCGGCGATACGATCGATCTTCCAGTCGTCCGGCTGCAAGATCGAGCCAATGTACGTCGATCAGTCGGGGCCTGACCCGAACACCATCGCCAGCCGCGAAGTCAAGCTCGCCTTCGTCACGGCCGCCAAGCAACAGCCAATGACCATTGCGATGCCGATGAAGCGAAAGCTGGAATTGCTGCATTGGGCGGCCGACCGCGAGACACTGATCATCGAGGACGATCTGGGCAGCGAGTTTCGCTATCGAGGTGGTCCCATTCCACCACTGAAGGCGCTCGATCAGGCCGGTCAGGTCATCTACATCGGCGCCTTCAGCATGACGCTGCTGCAATCCCTTCGCGTTGGCTACATGATCATGCCAAGGGCGCTTGCGGAAAAATGCCGCCGGCTGATCCAGGTTCGCTACAGGGCATTACCCCAATTCACCGAACAGATCGTCGGCCGTCTTATCGAGGACGGTCATTACGCGCGTCATCTTCACCGGATGCGCCGGATCTACGCTAAGCGCCAGAACTGTCTTCTCCAAATCCTGAGGTCCGATTTTGCCGATATCTTCGAGCCGCCCGAGTTCGCATCGGGATTCTACAATCTTTGCTATTACACGGATCAGTCGTTGGATGAGGATGCCGCGCTGATCCGTTGCCGGCACAACAATCTCGGCGTCGAACAACTATCTTACTACTACGCAAACCGAAGGTCGCCGCGAAAGGCACTTCTTGTCGGCTTCGCCGCATCGACCGAGGATGAAATTGGATTCGCGACGAGACTGCTGAGGCGCTGTTTGGACGCGGCATAACGGCGCCGTGAACGCGCGCATTCCCGTGCGAACGGCGGAGGACCTTGCGAGCGCCGTCCGCCAGAAGCTGCTGCTCGAAGTGAGTGGGCTGGCGCCTGGATTGACTGCCCAGCCAGCGGTTGCGCGCGCCTCAGTAGACTGCTTAGCCGACGGCTCTAACCATTGAGCTACAGGCCCACATGAACTCTACCTTCGGGATTGCGACCGAGCTCTTCTACGAACTGCGCCTTCTGGGCCTGCGGTAAGCTATCGAGTTGCTTCAGGATGCCCTCACTGCGCGGCGAGAGCCCTGGCACTTCGACCACATCGCGCTTGTCCCGCTGCCAGGTCTCATCTCAGCGTCGCGCTCGGCTTCAAGTCGCCGCGTCCGGTCGAACGAGGGCCCGAGACAACGAGCTGTCGCACATGCGTCAACATAGTCCAGAACTCAAGCATTCCCTGGGCAAAGGATTAAAGTGACTTGGGGCGGGGTAGCCGAAGGCTGTGCGAAGCTCAAGGCGGCCATCGCGACTCTTGCTACCCAGAACTGACATCGTACGGACAGTCCTTGCGGCCAACGCGGCACTATATTATACCTTTTCGCAATAACGGTATAACGCGCTGTCCATCCGACAGTCCGTGCGACACAGCCCTTGCATCCTCCTATAGACCCCGTTATACCTTTAAACGGAAAAGGTATAACGGGGTCAGCCGGTGAAGTCGATAGATATCATGTACCAGACGATGCTGGCCGAACTGGGCCAGCGCTCGATCGACGCCGCATGGACGGCCGACTTCCCACCGGAAGGCAGGTTCACCCCTGTTAAGGTGAAGGACCGCAAATACTGGTATTTCGACATCCCGGATGGGAGGGGGGGTAAGACACGTCGCTATGTCGGTCCTGCGGACGATCCGGACATCGCCAAGCGGGTCGAAACTCATCAGAGGGAGAAAGACGACCTTCGCGCCCGCAGGCGCATGGTGGCATCGCTCACCCGCGAAGGCGGCATGATCGCGCCCGACGCCATGACGGGCGATATCGTCGAGACGCTGGCGGCTGCAGGCCTCTTCCGGCTCCGGGGCGTCCTGATCGGCACGGTCGCCTTCCAGACCTATGCAGGAATACTCGGGGTGCGCCTGCCCATGGCCGCCCTCCTGACAGGCGATGCGGATATCGCCCAGGACTACGCCATCTCTCGAGAGGTCAAGGACACTCTGCCCCCGATCATCGATCTGCTGCAGTCGGTGGATCCGACGTTCACGCCCGTGCTCCATCGATCCGGAGCCGCCGCCTCATCCGCATTCAAGACGGCCAGCGGCTACCGTGTGGAGTTCTTGACGTCAAACCGCGGCTCGGACGACTACCTCGACCAGCCCGCCAAGATGCCAGCGCTGGGAGGTGCGAGCGCCGACCCGCTCCGCTTCCTCGATTTCCTGATCCGCGATCCGGTGCGGACAATGCTGCTTCACAAGTCCGGTGTCCCGGTGACTGTCCCAGCGCCTGAGCGATATGCAGTCCATAAGTTGATCGTGGCCAGTCGCCGGCACACCGACGGGCAGGGGGCGGCAAAGCGCGACAAGGATATCCGGCAAGCGGAGCTTCTATTCGAAGCCCTGCAGCAGACACGACGGACGTCGGACCTGGCCCTCGTCTACAACGAGGCGTGGGAGCGCGGACCGCACTGGCAGGAAGCCATCAGGGCAGGGGCTGGCATGATGACGGCAGAGGGGCTGGACCGCCTTAGAGACAGTCTCACCTACGGTGCCGTCCAGATCGGTGAGGATATCACCACGCCGTTCTGACGAAGCTGGGAGGAGGAGGTTAGATAAGTCATCCTCTTTCCTCTCTCCGTATTAGTCTTCAGCCGATAGGTAGATCCGCTGCGAAAAAAGGGCGTTCTGATGGTAGCAATCAGACGCACGACGCGGCTTGGAAATGAGACATTTCAGCCCGAAAAGCGTTATGAGCACTATGAGCAGATTCACGGAAACCGAAATCGCATTGATCGAGCGCCTACGCTCCCTGAAAGCTTCGCCGGACATGTCGATCAACATTGTCGACATCGGCGTTCCACTAACTGCGGCAGGGTTCACGCAGGATGAAATCATGGAGGTCCTGTATGCGCTCGAACAGGACAAGATCATCGTGCTGTTGCAGGGAAACCGAATGATGATGCTCAAAGAGCTGCCTGCCGGCTAGCGTTGAGCGTTCGTTACCGGGGCAATCGACCAATCAGAACGGTGTTGTCAGTTCGGCCACAATCGCAGCGGAACCAAGGTGCCAGCACGGCGTCCTTTACTCCTTTACTCGATCGCTGCCATACCACTCAATCATCGGCAGTCTTCGTTCCCGGCATTCACCGCTCTCTAACCACACCATGCCCTCACTCTGAAGCGTGACCCGAGAGCGATGCTCGAAGCAGCTAACAACACAAGATCAAGGTCGACGAGAGGCCGCGTTGAGGCTTTACGCACGCACCAGCGAGACTGAGGGCAGAGGAGCAGCCATTTTTCGATCCCTCGGGAGGAAGCGCAAGGGGCTTGTGATCAATGTCGCGCGAAGACCAACTCGGGGAGAACAACCTCCCATACCTCGCGCCGAAGGGTGCCATGAAATTCCTCTGCATTGTCGACCTTGCGCCAACGGATGATCGCGCTTGCTTCGCCCCTGATGCAATCCCAACCATCCGGCGGCCGATAGCTCTGGGCCATCCGCCCGATGGTCACCCCGGCACAATTACGAACTAGCCAGCGTCCATCGATCTCGACCAGTTCGACACGATCACCGGTTTGCATTTCCGCAAGCGCTTGGTGGGCTGGATGGCTCGCCGCCTGCCTGCCCACCCAGGACAGATCCACCATGTGCGGCTCTACGGTCTGGTATCGCAGACCGCCATCCGCCCCGGCCGCCTCATTCGGAGTGATCTGCCGCTTCAGCAATGTTACCGCGACATCCTGCAGGATCGGATGCTGGTCCTGCATTGAGACGATCGCGAGGCTGCGTTTTGCCCGCGTCATGGCAACGTAAAACAGTCGTCGCGGGGCGTCCTTGTCCTCCCCCTTCGAGGTCCGGTCCCAGCCTCGAGATTTCCGAGCGTTCGGCGCGTCTGGGTTTCGATGTCGCCGGTGACGAGGTCGCCATTAACCGGATCCGGTATCGATGGCTTCAAACATTCTGTTCTCCAAGAAAGTAGGGCTGCTCATTCGGGTCGCGCGTCGAAGCGGGTCACGAATTTCATGTTGAGATAGTCAACAAACTTGACGAAGTTCTCCTTCTCGACTGGATTGTCGTGCAGGAGGCTAATGACCATGCCCAATACGAAAACTGTTGCCAACGAGCCCCGAAACGCTTCTTCCAACTTTGCGCTCTCGATGAAGCTGCACCGGAAGGCACATTTCGAGAAGGCGTTGATCAGGCAATACGCTAAGGCGATTAAGTTGAGCCGAGAAGCTGACCATCAGGTCAGTTTCCTCGTCGTCGTGGATCCGTTGGCCGGAGCGCAGACGATTTCAGTCGTTGAAGAAGAACCGCAGTCTCATCAGGTTGCGTTTCCGGTAGAAGAGGCACCAGAGCCGGACGGCGAGCTCCAGGCAGCGTTGACTGCTGAACGGGAGCGCGGCCGGCGTCGGGTGGCGGAACTTGATCGGAGCGGGAAAAGCTGGGGGGTAGGCTGCGTCGTCGGTAGCACATAGAATTTCCTGCGCGGGACGCGCCAACGGTCGCTGGGTCATCCGACGATTTCGAGCAGCTTTTGAAATTGCGGATGATTGCGGACCGGATCGAGATCTGAATCCTTCATGAACCAAAGTTTCATGTCACTTCCAAACTGCGGCAAGCAAATTTCCAGGAGCTCAATGGCCCGATCAATCTTGCCAAGCTGCGAATAGGTGCAGGCGGCGTTGTAGCGGGCGAGGTTATCGTCCGGATCGATCGCCAAAGCACGGGCCAGCCATTCCTCGGCGCGATCACGCTCTCCGAGGAACGCCAGCGCGACAGCTCCCAGCTGCGCAGGCTTGGAGCTGTCCGGATGCTGCCTGAGCGCCTCTTCGGCTCGTCTTACTCCGAGACGCGCATATCGTTCTGCTTCCTCCGGACGTCCGAGGGACTGAAGGACAGCGGTCAGGAAGAGCGGCGCCTGATAGTCATCGGGCTGAATTTCCATTGCACGAAGATAATGCCGCACGGCCTGCTCGAATTCGCCCTGGGTAACGAAAAATTCGGCGTACAACTGATGGGCTTCGTAACAATGGGGATCGAGCGCCAGGGCCTTTTCGAAAGCGGCGGCTGCCTCCGCGGAATGGCTGTCGATCATCAAGGCGTATGCGCGTGCAGTATGGGCTTCCGCCAGATCGGGCTCGAGCGCCAAGGCCTTGCCGGTGATCGCCATAATGTCGCCTGCCGATATCTTCTCCCCATGCTTCGAATGGAGTCGGGAATCACAATTCGCCATACCCGCGTAGGCGCGCGCGAATCGCGGATCCAGGTCCGCGGCTCTGGCAAACATCCGCCGAGCCAATATCAGGGAGGATCTCGTCGCCGCATGAAGTAGCTGGCGACCCCTTAGATAGTCCGTGTAGGCTTCGACATTGTCGGTCGGCACTTGCTCGATTGCCTTCATCTCATCCGCCAAGAGCTTGACCTTAAGCTGGTCGACAATCGTTTTGGTGATCTCATCCTGGATCGCGAAAATGTCGGTGAGCTCACGGTCGTAACGGGCGGCCCACAAATGGCCGCTCGTGGCACCGTCGATCAATTGGGCATTGATCCTCACGCGATTTCCGGCTCGGCGGACGCTACCCTCAAGCAAATAGGCAACTCCAAGCTCCTTCGCTGTCTGTTCCAGGTTCACCGTCCTGCCCTTGTAGGTGAAGACAGTGTTGCGTCCGAGCACGAATAGTCCCGAAACATTCGACAGGTCGGTGATGATGTCCTCGGTGATGCCGTCACTGAAGAACTCCTGTTCGGGGTCGTTGCTCATGTTCGCGAAAGGCAGGATCGCCACCGATGGCCGGTCCGAGCGCTCACGTGTGTGTCCGTCGGCAGTTGCTGCCGGAACGCCACTGTCCGACGGGCCCAGATTGATGAAGTAGACATGCACCGGCTGGGCAATGTTCTTGACGGTCTTCTCACCCTGATCGAGGAACTCAAGTTGGAGCTTGTTGCCGACCTGATGGCGCACGAACGCTGAACACGCGATACCGCCGGGCCCAGCCAGGCCCTCGAGCCGAGCCGCGACGTTCACGCCGTCGCCGTAGAAGTCCTCGCCGTCGATGATGATGTCGCCGACATTGATGCCGATGCGGAACTTTATGTGCCGGTCCTCGGGAACTCCTGCGTTGCGGCCCGGCATGCCGCGCTGGATTTCAACGGCGCAACGCGTCGCGTTAAGAACGCTATTAAACTCCACCAAAAAGCCGTCCCCCATCACTTTGAAGATGCGCCCGCCATACTTGGCGATGGTGGGATCGAAGAACTCGCGGCGATGCTGGCGCAGCGAGCTGAGCGTGCGCTCCTCATTGGCTTCCATAAGGCGACTGTAGCCCACGACGTCGGCTGCCAAGATGGCCGCCAACCGTCGCTCAACCTGCTCCTCGCTCAATGCCTCGCCCTCTCAATCGGGAACTATCTTACTCGATCCGCAAACTGATGTGCAGCTCCAGCGCCGAAGCACGTCGGAAGGTTCAGTTGACGTGCCGACAGTTTAAATCTGTTCAAGGGGACGGTGTTCACCACAACTGTCGGGGGCAAAACTCGCTTGCCTAGACCGGATGATTTGGAGCACTGCCTCAATGCCCTGGCCTCCGCGCAATGCGGGCAAGCGCTTAGCATATGGGCTGAAGAGGCCGGGCCGGTGGCAAGGGCCCACGGACAATTGCGAGGTTGGCGCTAGCGCAGTGTCACCTCGAGCGACCAGTTGTTCCGCACAGTAGATCTGCATGGCGGCCATCCCCCCGGGGCAAGGACGCGCGAAAAGTCACCCGAAAGATTTAGGTTCCGCGGGCGCGGAGCCAGGAGTTATCTTATGCGAAAGCCTGGGCAGAAGGTTCGCTTCCCTTCAAGAGCAGGGATGACGACTCCAGGTCACATCGGCTGCAGATCGACGGCCACGGGGGGATAAACGCGGGATTGTTGAGCATATGGCGGTGCGTCGGGGTGAGCGGCGCCAGCCTATACCTCACAGGCCGCTCTCCCCATTGTTGACGGTGTTCGTCTCCCGCCCTTCTCAGTTGGCGCGCTTCCGGCCCGTGATCATCGCTCGGACGAGGTTTTCCTTGTGTTCGATGCTGGCGAGGAGCACGCCTCCGATATGAAGGGCAACGAAAGCAAGCGTAATGTTCACCAGCACCTCGTGAACCTCTTCCACCCATTCAACGCCCCAGTAGGCGTCGGTCGTCATCATGTATCCGGTCGCGACGATTCCGGAAATCGCCGCCAGCAACACAATCACCATCGCGCCCCCGGCAGGATTGTGCCCAATATATCGCTTGGCGCGCATCCTGATGCTGTCCCGGATAAACCCTAACGTGGTGGCAGGGCTGTAAATGAAGCTCGAGAAGCGTGCATGATGGGTGCCGACCACGCCCCAGACAATCCGCACGACCAGGAGGCAGATGATGGCATACCCGGACACGAAATGGGCCTGCTTCCATTCATCGCCAGTGAGGTAAGAGAATGCGAAGAGCCCAACCAGGCTCCAGTGAAACACCCGGACCAGATGGTCCCAGACCTTAACCTGCGAAGGCGAGCCCCCGCTCGCCGTCTTGAGCTCCCTCCTGTCCATGGTCATTCGCTCTCTTTGCCGACCGATGCGCCGGTCTCGGGATTGAACAATGTCTCAACCTTGTTGCCCTTGGCATCGATGCCATAGACCTCGTAGCAGCTGCCCTCGGTCTTGACCCGGCGCACGTCAATTCCAGAGGCTTTTGCCTTGTCCTTGATCGCGTCCTCGCTCAACCATTTATCCTTGGCGGCTTGCGTGCAATTTTGTCCTTCCTCGGCATGGGCGATGCCGAGCAGGCCGGTCGCTACCAGGATCGTTGCGAGAATGATCTTTTTCATGGGTCGGTCTCCGTTAGCTCCAGGAGCGGTGTTGCTCTTCTGGTCGGCTCTCAACCTATGAGGGGCGACCTGACGATCACCTGAGCGAATTTGTCAGCTTCTTGTCATCTCGGTAATGGTATTGCTCGACGATGTATCTTTTTCACAAACTTGGCCTGGTGTTGCTCGTGGTGGGTCTGTTACTCCCCGTGTCAGCCCTGCGTGCCGGCGACGATCGCGTGTCCGCAGGAAATTCGGCTGTGCCGTCCAACGACGAGCTGGCCCGGCAGGTGCGTGAGGGACGAATTCTGCCCTTGGCGGTTCTGAAGGAGCTGGTTCTGCGCCGAATCCCCGGCGAGTTGATCAATGTCAGTGTCGAGCGTGAAGACGAGCGCTTAGTCTACGAATTCCGGGTCTTGAGAAGCGGCGGCCAAGTCACCGAAGTAGAGGTGGATGCTGCCGTCGGCAAGATCGTCGAAATCGAGAACGAATAATGCGCGTGCTGCTTGCCGAAGATGATCCGCTCATCGCCCGTGATGTCGTCACACATCTCACGAGGGCCGGGTTCAATGTCGTGCACGAGTCCGACGGCGAAGCTATATTGTTCGCGGGCGAGCATGACGATTTCGCCGCCGTGATCTTGGATCTCGGTTTACCCAAGATTGACGGACTTACGATCCTCAAGAAATGGCGGTCGAACGGCCGCGACATGCCCGTTATCATCCTAACGGCGCGAGGTAACTGGGAGGAGCGCGTTGAAGGTATCAACGCGGGCGCGGACGATTATCTTGGCAAGCCGTTCCGCATCGCAGAGCTTCTGGCCAGGCTAAACGCTGTCCTTCGGCGATACTCCGGCCAGGCCAGCGCTGTTCTCTCGTCGGGCGGCATTTCCATCGACACGCGGCAAAGGACAGTCTTGGTAGATGGCTTGCCTGTCGACGTCACCCCGCTTGAATACAAGTGCCTTTCGGTCCTGATGCAGAACCGACACCGAGCGGTCTCACAGATGGAACTGACCGACCAGCTTTACTCCCAAGACTTCGAGCGGGAAAGCAATTCCGTCGAAGTTTTGATAGGGCGATTACGGAAGAAACTGCGTCGAGATGCCATCGTAACGCGCAGAGGTTTCGGCTATCAGATTGCAACGGACGAGACCACATGATGTCGCTTCACGGTCGCTTCATCCTGACGTCTTTGATCGCCGTGTCGATCTGTCTCGCCGCGGCCGCAATAGCTCTGGTCCAAATATTCGCCGATAGCTACAGCAGCCGCATCCAGAACGAGCTAACGGGACACATCAACCGCCTCGCGGCAGTTATCCGCTTCTCCGCCGATGGAAGAACGCAGGTCTCCGCAAATCCCGAAGGCGACCGTTTCCTGCTTCCCTATGGTGGACTCTATTGGCAAATCGACGACCCCTTCAAGACAGATGTGCTACGGTCACCCTCGCTTTTCGACTATGCCTTGCTGCTGCCGGTCGAACCGCATCCTGTTGGCGCGATGCACCAGTATCGCCTTCCAGGACCTGAAGGAAAGGATGTACTCGTCCAGGAGCGTGTTCTGCTGTTAGCCGCGCCTGAGGGTAAAAGGCCACTCCGTATCGCGGTTGCGATCAATGCGGACGAGGTAGATGGCGCGCGCACAGCGTTCGCTCTCGATATCCTGCCCTACCTCGGCATTCTTGCTGTCCTCCTGGTTCTGATGTCCATCGGCCAACTCTGGGTTGGACTGCGGCCTCTCGACCACCTTGGACGGGACCTGGAAGCCGTACGTAATCGCAAGGCTATCGGCCTGACAGGATCGTACCCACGCGAAGTCAAACCGCTCGTCGATCGACTAAACGCGCTCCTGGAAAGCCAGGCCGTGGCGATCGAGAAGGCGAGGGGTAGGGCAAGTGACCTTGCGCACGGGCTGAAGACGCCCCTGACAGTGCTCGCGAACAATGCTCTCACCCTTCGCGAGAGAGGTGAGATTGAAATCGCCGATGAACTCGACCATCTGACGGAAACCATGCTTTCCCATGTCGAGCACGAACTTGCCCGCGCCCGGATTAGCCCCACGCCGGAGCAGCGTAGCGGTGACGCTGACGTCCAGAAAATCGTCGGCGAGACCATACGGATGCTTCAACACACCGAGGCAGGAGAGCGGCTGATTTGGGAGACCGACCTAGAAAAGGGCGTCATGGTGCCGATCGACCCGCATGACTTCCGGGAAATCGCAGGCAACCTTCTCGAGAACGCGTCCAAGTGGGCCAACAGCCGCGTATTCGTCACCGCCGCTTATCGTGGCGACCAGTGTCGCCTCGTGATCGAGGACGATGGGCCCGGTGTTTCGACTGAACAACTGCCGGAACTCCCGGGCCGAAGAGTCCGTCTTGATCGTCTAAAGCCCGGTTCGGGCTTGGGTCTGGCGATCGTGTCGGAAATCGCTGACCTCTATAGCTTGACCCTGATCTTGGAAAATCGATCCGAAGGCGGATTCCATGCGGAAATCGTCTGCCCGGATGCAACCTCCTCTGCGGAGACCTGACCCATGACACGTTCGGCTGAAGATCGATTCAAGGCCAGCCTGTTACTGTTCGCATTCGGCGGCCTGATTGTCGGACTTGGCCTTTATTTAACGGGTCGAATGGAAGGCGCTCAGCTCGCTTGGAGCATTGCCACTCTTCCGGTGCTGGCGGCCCTGTTCGTAGAGATACTGCGAAGCTTGTGGCGGGGAGAACTCGGCCTTGACATCGTTGCGGCACTGTCGATGTCGGCCGCGCTCGCATTCGACGAAACTTTGGCGGCCGCGATTGTCGCGCTGATGTACACGGGAGGCGCCTTCCTCGAAAGTTTCGCCGAGGGAAAGGCACGCCGCGAGATGCACGATCTGCTCTCTCGCGTGCCTCGAACCGCGACGCGTTATGTCGACGACAGCCTCCAGGAGCTTTCGGTGGATTCCGTTCGGCGCGGCGATCGTTTGTTGATCCGCCAAGGTGATGTCGTTCCCGTCGATGGAACCGTCTCGTCCGCCAGTGCCTTCGTCAACATGTCTGCACTGACGGGAGAGCCGCTTCCTGTTTCGCTGAAGCGGGAGGCTGCGGTACTGAGTGGATCGACGAATGCCGGTGATGCGTTCGATATGATCGCAAAGCACGAGGCGAAGGACAGTACCTATGCCGGCATCGTTCGTCTGGTAGAAGACGCCCAACGGTCGAAGGCTCCAATGTCGAGACTTGCGGATCGGTGGTCGGTTGGCTTTCTAGTCGTGACCTTACTGATTGCATCTGCCGCCTGGTGGTTCACTGGAGATCCGATCAGGGCGGTTGCGGTTCTCGTCGTGGCAACGCCGTGCCCACTCATCCTTGCCGTCCCGGTTGCTCTTGTGGCCGGACTATCGCGTGCAGCTCACTTCGGTGTGCTGGTGAAGGGTGCTCGTCCGCTGGAGAGCATGGCCCGCGTTCACACACTGGTGCTGGATAAGACAGGCACGTTGACCGACGGGCGCCCTCAGATCGCCTTGGTCCACGCAGAGCCGGGGTTCAGCGAAGAAGATATATTGCGGCATGCAGCCTCCATCGATCAGGTATCGAAACATCCAATGGCCCAGGCTCTGGTTATGGCAGCTCTAGGGCGAGGTCTAGATCTTGTCTTGCCCATAGACGTTACAGAGTTCGCTGGCGACGGAGTGATAGGGTATGTCGACGGCCGGGCGGTGGCCGTCGGGGGGCACGACTTTGTGGCGAAGCAGTCCAAAGCCATGCCGATCGAAATTCCGGACACGGAAGCCGGTTCAGTTTTCGTCGCTGTGGCGGTGGACAACAAGATGGCAGGATACATCGCCATGGCAGATCCCGTGCTCACTGAGGTCGCAATGACCATTGGTGGTTTGCGCAAGGAAGGCGTGAAACGCATAGTCCTGGCGACGGGTGACCGTGCCGCCGTCGCAGAAAGAATTGGTGAGGGGCTGGGCCTCGATGCAATCCGCTCCGGTTTGACACCGGACCAGAAAGTACTGACCGTACTGAGCGAGCGCAAGAACGGCCCCGTGATGATGGTCGGCGATGGCGTCAATGACGCACCGGCGCTTGCCGCTGCCGACGTAGGGGTTGCGATGGGTGCGCGAGGAGCCGCAGCGTCCGCAGAAGCGGCCGATGTTGTCCTTCTGGTTGACAGGATAGACAGGCTTCTCACCGGCATCGAGATCGCCAGGCGATCACGGGGTATTGCTATTGAAAGCGTCGTGTTCGGTATCGGTCTCTCGGTCTTCGCCATGGTGGCGGCGGCGCTCGGCTATCTGCTTCCTGTCGAAGGCGCACTGCTCCAGGAGGCCATAGATGTCGCTGTAATCTTGAACGCCCTTCGTGCGCTAAGGATTTCACCGACAATCGCGTGACGACCACGCAATTTGGCGCGGGTCTGTCATCTGCAAGGGCTTCTGCAACGGCGCTTTGAAACAGCAAACAGTTCGGGCGTCGGCCCATGGCCTTCAGGGAAACGCCTGTCATAGAAGCTTTGGACGTCCGTTACGTCGGCCAGTTCGGCTAATGCCAGATCGACATACACCATATCGGCAGCACTGAATCCACCAGCTTCTTCAAACAACGACATGTTCAAACGCACGCTTTGGCCTCTTCAATGGCTGGATAAAGATGCAACCGTCGCCACCGACAGCTGGCGCGGGTTTGCTGACGACAACAAGGATTGACGCTGCGTCAATGCCGGCAGGTTTCGGCGGTAGGTGACAGTGGGCATGCAAGGCCGAACCGCGGCGACGGTCAAAGTCCCTCGATTACGCTCCGAAGACTCGACTGCACCCGTTTGGCCGTCTCCAAAAGTGTTAAATTGCCGATCGCCTGCATCGAGGCGACAGGATCAATGGCGGCAACCTCGGTCTTGCCGCCTCCAGTATCCTGTATGATGACGTTGCACGGCAGCATCGTACCGACCTTATCCTCGATGCTGAGCGCCTCATAAGCCATGCGCGGGTTGCAGGCGCCGAGGATCCGGTAAGGACGGAAGTCCACTTCGATCTTCTTCTTCAGTGTCTCTGTGACATCGATCTCTGAGATGATGCCAAAGCCGGCTGCCTTTAAGGCTTCCGTCGTGCGTCGAACGGCCTCGTCAAACTCGCACGCCAAAGTCTTTGCGAAATAGTAGCTCATTGCATGTCCTCTCATCGGTTTTCGTCGGTGCATTGCAACTCGGTTCAAGCACTCTTGCAGGCGTCCCATCAGAATTGATTTTCGGATCGCGCTGCAATCAAACTGCAATGATCTGGCCCACGCCTCTGTAGATCATGTAGCCGGCGACCACGAAGATCAGTGAGGCGAACAGTCTATTGAGGACGCCTTTCCTGGCCGAAAGATGTGCTGCGACGAATGACCCAAGCGCTCCGCCTGCGACGCCGCCGAGAATGAAGACTGCTGCTAGCGCCCAGTCGACATAGCCAGAAAAGGCGTAGTTGAGGGTCGTTGTGAGCCCAAGTGCTGTGACGGCGACGAGCGAGGAGCCAATGGCATTAATGATCGGCATGCCTGTCGCCGCAATGAGCCCAGGGACGATGAGAAACCCACCGCCAATCCCGAAGAAACCCGAAAGAATACCGGTCATGCCGCCGAAACCGAGGACTTTAGATGCATTCTCGGTATTACATTGGGCTCCCGGATTGCCCTCGGCATCCCCCCGCTTGTACATCAGGGCGCCGATGGCCAGCATCAGGAGGGCGAACAGCATCAACAAGTGCTGGCCGCTCACCATCTTGCCAAGTGTTGACCCGAGGAACGCCCCCGCGATCCCCGCGGCACTGTAGACGGTGGCACAGCGCCATTTGACGTTTCCGAGGCGCGCGTGGGCGGCCAGATTCGCCAAGGCGTTAGCTGCAACGGCGAGGGCGCTGGTGCCGATCGCGAGGTGCGCGCTTGGTACTCCGACAAGATAAACCATCAGCGGGACGGCGAGTATCGAACCACCGCCGCCGAAGAGGCCGAGAGTGAAGCCAACGAGAACACCGGACAGTCCGCCGAGCAGATATTGTAGAGTGTCGAGATACATGGGCGATTCCGTGGGCTTTAGGCCTTGGTGTTGCCGGTAGGGCTCGTTTTCAAAGCGTTGCCGAAAGAAACGCGATAGGCTGCCATTCCGAGGACCATCGCTGTAACGAACATGACGGCCTCCCAGCGCCCGGTCGACAATGCGGCGATAGCCGGACCGGGGCAGAGCCCCACCAATCCCCAGCCCAACCCGAAAAGTGCAGCGCCGGTCACGAGCTTCCAGTCGATCGAGGCATTTGCCGGCACATGGAAGCGGCTGTCGAACAGGGGTGCCGCGCGGCGGCCGCGGATGATGTATGCGGCGGTTGAGGGGATGAGCGCTCCCCCCATGACGAGGGCGAGTGACGGATCCCAGTTGCCGGCGACATCGAGGAAGGCGAGCACCCGTGCCGGGTTGATCATGTCAGAGATGACCAGGCCGGCTCCGAAGATGACGCCGCAGACGATCGATGCGAGGACGCGGGCGCTCACAATAGCCCCTCCAGAAGATGGCGGGCCACGAAGACGGTGATGCCTGCGACGGCCATGAAGATTGCTGTTGCTGCGAGTGAACGGCGCGAAAACCGTGCGATCCCGCAAACGCCGTGACCGCTCGTGCAACCCGATCCAAGCCTCGTGCCGTAGCCGACGATTAGTCCGGCAACAATCAGCAGAGTGGGTGAGGAGGTGATGGCGATGTGGGGTTGTCGAACAAGGAGGGACGTGAACCAAGCGCCGGCAACGATGCCTGCGAGAAAGCCCAGTCCCAGCTTGCTGGTCCCGCCATCCGTCAAGCCCATCGCCGCGGCCGTAAGACCGGAAATCCCGGCGATCCGTCCGTCTAGCAGGAGGTAAAGGCCGGCTGACAGGCCGATTAGAAGGCCACCTGCCAGTGGCCAGAGATAGTTGATCTCATTCATCGCTGTTACAACCCGTTCACAGGGATTTTCAGATAATGCATGCCATTGTCTTCGGGGGGTGGCAAGCGTCCCGCGCGCATGTTGACCTGCACTGAAGGCAAGATCAGTTTTGGCATCGAAAGGGTCGCGTCCCGCTCTGTCCGCATCTTGACGAAGGCATCTTCCCCAATGCCCTCGTGCACGTGCACATTGCCGGTCCGTTGCGCGCCGACCGTGGTCTCCCAAACATAGTTCTCGCGGCCGGGCGCCTTGTAGTCGTGACACATGAGCATGCGAGCCTCGTCCGGCAGAAGCATCAGTCTCTGGATCGATCGATAAAGCTGGCGTGCATCGCCACCCGGAAAGTCGCAGCGCGCGGTGCCATAGTCGGGCATGAAGAGCGTATCACCGGGGAATATGGCGTCGCCGATGACGTAGGCGAGGCAGGCGGGCGTGTGCCCCGGCACATGCAAGACCGTCGCATCGAGACCACCAATCTTGAAACTGTCACCGTCCTGGAAGAGCTGGTCGAACTGGCTCCCGTCCCGTTGGAACTCGGAGCCGGCATTGAAGATCTTGCCGAAGACCTCCTGCACCCGGATGATCTCGCGGCCAATCGCGAGCGCGCCGCCGAGTTCGGCCTGCAGAAGTGGAGCTGCAGACAGGTGATCTGCATGGGCGTGCGTCTCCAGCAGCCACTGCACTTCGAGATTTTCGAATTTTACGTAATTAATGAGTGCCCGTGCCGAAGCATTCATTGTCCGCCCGGAGGCGGCATCATAGTCGAGCACACTGTCGATAATCGCGCAGGCGCTGGAGCCCGGATCGCGCACGACATGGCTGACGGTGAACGTAGCGGGGTCAAAGAAGGACTTTATGACCGGCCTTTTCGCCGGCTCGGCTCGAGCGGTGAGGATAGTTTCGCGGGCGTGGGAAAGTGCGGCATCCGCCATGGTTGATCTCCTGGTTAAGGAATACATAGATATTTACTATAAATATGCAAGTGTGTATCTGTTGAAGTTGCGCACGCTTCTGCGCTATAGCCGACGAAACAGTCTTCAGGAGGCTTGACGTGACCGACACCGATTCACGAGCCGAGACGCGCTCTCTCAGGATCAACGATAACGCGCCCGGTTTTTCGGCTCGATCGACGACGGGAGAAGTGTCGCTTGCCGATTACCGGGGCCGTTGGGTGTTGTTCTTTTCCCATCCTGCCGATTTCACTCCGGTCTGCACGAGTGAATTCATCGCCTTTGCGCGTGCAAAAGAACGTTTCGCCGCATGCGGATGCGATCTCTTGGGTCTCTCGGTGGATGGCCTTTACTCGCACCTTGCCTGGCTGCGCGATATCGAGCGGAGCTTTGGTGTCAAGGTGGATTTCCCGCTAATCGAGGATCCGTCGATGGTGATTGCGCAGGCCTACGGCATGCTCGACAGTGCTGCGCCGAGCAGCGCTACCGTCAGGGCCACATATGTCATCGACCCCAAAGGCGTCATCCGCGCTATTGTCTGGTATCCCACGAACATCGGTCGATCCGTAGACGAACTTCTGCGCCTTGTCGAAGCCTTGCAGGTCTCTCAGCGCGAAGGTGCATCTACGCCTGAGGGCTGGCGGTCCGGCGGCGCGCTTTTGGAACAGCCGGCAACGACGATAGAGGAAGCGGGAGCGACCGAGGGACCGACAAGTGCCTGGTACTATAGGGAGCGGCCTGAATGAGCAGGAAGGACATCCCCATCGAAAGGCTGCAGAACAAGGCCACCGAGGCGGCTGAATTCATGCGCCTGTTCAGCACGCCAAGCCGGCTGATGCTGCTTTGCCACATAGCGCAGCGGGAACGTTCGGTAGGTGAAATCCAGAATGAACTTGGACTTAAGCAGCCGGCCCTTTCACAACAGCTTGCGGAACTGCGCCAGGCGGGTCTCGTCAAAACGCGCAGGCAATCGCGGGCCATCAACTATTCTATCGCCGATGAACGGGTCGAGGCGGTTATGGACCTGCTCTTGAAGCTTTTCTGCGGAACCGACGGCGATACTGAAGACCCTCGTAGTGGACAATCCTCCGCATCCTCCCCGTCGACCGAGGCGATCAAGTCTGAGCCCGGGGGGGCAGCACAATTCGCTCGGGTGGTACCTGTTCGTTAGGTTATACGATGGTGTGTCCAGGGACGGGCGTTGATAGGCTGGACTGCAGCCTAGCGTTTCAAGGTCACGCCTCCCCCGACGCTATTGTGCTGTGATCCAGTTGACGCAGCGCAAGGAACTACACCTGCATCGGAGGTAACTTAATGGCGTTGATATGATTGCAGGTGCGCGCCACTGCGAGGCCGCAATTCTCGTTTCGGAGCGAATCTCCTGCATTTGGAAGGAGAAGTCACATGACAACTGCAAGACTCGCATCTATCGCGATCATCACTGCGCTCCTGTCAAGCAACATAGCGCCGTCATTCGCCCAGAAGGACGCAAAAGAGGGAAAGGGTGAAAAGGCTGATTGTTCCGTCGTGATGCAGGACGGGATGAACGGCGGAAGGCAATACGGTATGATGGGCGGCATGCGGCAAGGCATGATGCAAGGTCATATGATGAAGTTCATGTTTGCCATTGCCGACGCCGACAATGACAACGCCCTTTCGTTTGAAGAAGTTAGCACGATCCATAAGCGTATCTTTGACAAGGTCGATGCAAACAAGGATGGGAAAGTAACGCCAGAGGAAATGAAGGCTTTCATGCGGGACCAGTAGAGGGGGTGGATAAGTTCCGACGCGCTGCCGTTGAGAAAACGGGCCTGGCCTCGAACCGGTCGTTTGCAGCCGACTGTTGTCAGGGTGCAAGTGGCCCTCCTTGCACTCCCCGACGGATCCGCAGACCGGTTGTTGAGGTTCGATGGTGCGGATAGGGAATAGATGAAGCCGGACCTGAACATCCGGAGAGGCGAAAGGCTTGAAGTGCTCAAGCCCAAATGGCAGGTGTGGAAAGTTGTATACCCGATCCGGATTCCGCCTCAGCGGGTTTGCTGACTTTTAGTCATGCACTTACGGCGCGGTTGGAACTTTGGGCTGTCTTGCGCTCGCGGTCTGCCTTCTGCCGTGACCTTCCTCGGCGTGCCGACCTCGTTGCGATCTCAACTATCGTTTGATCTCCGCACTGCCCTTCGGTAGCGAATAGGTCCAGAAATTGACCACGTTCACGAAGCAGCTCGCGCGCACGCATTAGAAGCGTTGTCGCAGCAGCTGCGGGGAGGGCCATGTCCGATCGACCAAGAGAATAAATCACAGCATCCACCTTTCCGAAGGCGCGCATTGTCGTGCGGCAAAGTGCCATCAGATGGGAAGGCTCGAGAATATCTGTAAACAATGCGATCGCACTACCTCCCTTGGATTCCAGTTCAACGACCGCCTCGTTCACGGATTTCGAGTCGCGGGCGAACGGAATGACGATGTTTGTGCCTGCGCCGCCTAGTTTCCTCGCCACAGCGATGCTGTGTTCCTCATCGTCGCTAAGGATGATCATAGTCTTGCGCTCGTTGAACCGCATCGAAATCGTCCTTTTAGACGGACGTCATTTAGGCTGCTTGGCTCACTGGTGTGCCAAGCCAGCAGGACACGTTCGCGGAACCAGCCGCGGTTTGCGGTTGGCGCCCATTGCCGATCTTCTTCCCAACTTGGAGTTTACGCACAGGAAACCGATCTGAAATTGATCCTGCGCAAAGTTTCACGGCCAGACTAACCAACGCTGATTGGGAGATTTCACACCGATTGCCTCACTGCGTTTTCCGATCGCCTCTATTGATGCGCATCAATGTCTCAGTGACCGGAGCCCAGTAGATTTCAAATAGGCATAAACGTCTCAGATAACGCCCCACACGATGGGTGACGGCTTACAGTGGTGACCCCCTAATGAGATACGCCGCGGAGGTCTGTGATAACTTTGTTAGTAGTGGATATTCTCGGTGGGCGGGAATGTTCGAAATGGCTTTCGGAGGTGGGCGCGGCAGCTTACCAAGTGTTTTCGCCATGGTGTTCATCGCTGCAATGCTAACCTCTGCATGCAGTGATGCCGCAGCTGCCAACTGCAAAAGCCCACCGGCCCCTGGACTAGACTGGAGCGGCTGCAATAAAAGTCATATCAAACTCGCCGGAGCGGATCTCAAAGGTGCAAATCTATCTAGCGTAGACTTCACCCTGACAGATCTACGCGCTGCCGATTTCCGTTCGTCCAATCTCGAAAAAGCCAAGCTCGTGCGTGCCTCCCTCGCCGGAGCGAGCGCTCAGAACGCGATCTTCGCCCGCGTTGAAGCCCACCGGGCGAGTTTCGTTCGCTTCTTCGCCAGAAATGTCTCGTTCGCGAGCGCCGAATTGCAGCGCGCTGATTTCAGTCGGGCACATCTTATTGACGTTGACTATAAGAAGGCAGAACTCGGGCGCGCAAAATTCCAAGGCACAATATTGGAAGATGTTCAGTTTTCGCGGGCGAACCTTTCGCGAGCCGATTTTAGTGGGGCATCGTTTGCTGGGTCCATTGAGTTCGACGGATCCATCCTCTTCCTGACAAGGGTCGAGGGAATCGACCTATCTGCTGCTTCAGGTTTGCTTCAATCTCAAATCGATATGGCGTGCGGAAACGCGGCGACGAAGCTCCCACTCGGACTTACTGCACCAGCGCGCTGGCCTTGCGAATTTGATTGAGAATGATGGAGGTGGAGGTGGCCGTTATCGAAGCGAATCGTGTGAAGGAGGGGCCTCGCCCAGATGGTTGGGAGCCCCAATCCCCATTTCCCTCCCAGGCGGATGCCGTCTAGCGCAAAATATAGTAACGCCAAGTGCCACTACGTCTCCGATCGCGAGCGTGCCAAGGAAGCGGCAACTGGCAACTGCTGTTTCGCTGAGTTGCTAAAGGATCGTTTCAAAGGAAATCACGAACCCGCGGGCGAACAGCGCGGGCCAAGGCAATACGCACCCAAACGGATCGTTTTGCCAGGCATATTCGCCAACGTCCGTTAGTTTTGCCGCGGTCCGTCAGGGCTGAGCTGGATTCTCCCCATCACAACTCATCGGCTTTGACAGCGCGTCCCGCGGCAATGCGCCCTGATGGTCCGATGACTGGTATAGTCGAGCGGGCGGAACTAAGTACATGAGGACGCTGAGTAAAATCTTGTCTGAATTGATTATATGTCGTCGAAGAGTGACGAGAGAGTGCTGGGCGGGGCGATCGATGCACGAGGTCTGACAGCCGGCAGACAGGGTGTGTCGCCTAGAACGGCGTCGGGACCGCACGGCTTGCCGGCGCCGGTTCCCGTTCGT